>JBKPRV010000471.1:0-6734 GCA_046734715.1 Actinomycetota bacterium
CGGCTTCGAGAAGGCCGTGCGCGACGGCGTGGGCAAGGCGTACCTCAACTCGGGCCAGACCTGCACGGCGCTCACCCGCATGCTGGTCCCCGCCGACCGCCTGGCCGACGCCGAGCGGTTCGCGGCCGACGAGGCCGAGACCAGGTTCCGCCCCAGCGATCCCTTCGCCGACGGCGCCATGCTCGGCCCGCTGTCCAGCCAGGCCCAGGTGGACCGGGTGCAGGGCTACATCCAGAAGGGCATCGACGAGGGCGCCAAGCTGGTCACCGGCGGCCCGGGCAAGCCCGAGGGCCTGAACGAGCAGGGCTACTTCGTGAGGCCGACCGTGTTCTCCGAGGTCCGCAACGACATGACCATCGCCCAGGAGGAGATCTTCGGGCCGGTCCTGTCGATCATCGCCTACCAGGACGAGGAGGACGCGGCCCGCATCGCCAACGACTCGGTCTACGGCCTCGCCGGCGGCGTGTGGAGCGCCGACCCGGAGCGGGCCAAGGCGTTCGCCCGCCGCATCCGCACCGGGCAGATCGAGATCAACGGCGGCGCCTTCAACCCCAACGCCCCGTTCGGCGGCTTCAAGAACAGCGGCTACGGCCGGGAGTACGGGGAGCACGGCTTCGAGGAGTTCCTCGAGGTCAAGTCCATGCAGCTCTGAGTGAGGTCCGCGGGGACGGCCGTTGCTGCGGCCGTCCCCGTCGCTCGCTTCCCAGGCCGTGCCCGCGGCGAAAGCGCGCCACTAGTGTCGCCCTCATGAAGGATCCCGTACGCGTCGCCGTCACCGGCGCAGCCGGCCAGATCGGCTACGCCCTGCTGTTCCGGATCGCCAGCGGTCAGATGTTGGGGGACGACCAGCCGGTGATCCTGCACCTCCTGGAGATCCCGCAGGCCGTCGAGGCCCTCCAGGGCGTGTGCATGGAGCTGGAGGACTGCGCCTTCCCGCTGCTGGCGGGCATGGTGCCGACCGACGACGCCGGCCGGGCGTTCGAGGGCGTGGGCTACGCCCTGCTGGTCGGGGCCATGCCCCGCAAGGCGGGCATGGAGCGCGCCGACCTGCTGTCGGCCAACGGCGCCATCTTCACCACCCAGGGCAAGGCCATCAGCGACAACGCCGCCGGCGACGTGCGGGTCCTGGTGGTGGGCAACCCCGCCAACACCAACGCGCTGATCGCCATGAACAACGCTCCCAACGTGCCGGCCGAGCGCTTCACCGCCATGACCCGGCTCGACCACAACCGGGCCAAGGCCCAGCTGGCGGCCAAGGCCGGCGCGGGGGTGGCGGACGTGAGCCGGATGACCATCTGGGGCAACCACTCGGCCACCCAGTACCCCGACGTGTTCCACGCCGAGGTGGCGGGCAAGCCCGGCTTCGAGGCCATCGGCGGCGATCAGGCGTGGCTGGAGAACGAGTTCATCCCCACCGTGCAGCAGCGCGGGGCGGCCATCATCAAGGCGCGGGGCCTGTCGTCGGCCGCCTCGGCCGCCAACGCCGCCATCGACCACATGCGCAGCTGGGCGCTGGGCTCGCCCGAGGGCGACTGGGTGTCCATGGCCGTGCCGTCGGACGGCAGCTACGGCGTGCCCGAGGGCCTGCTGTCGGGCTTCCCCGTGACGTGCTCGGGCGGCCGCTACGAGATCGTGCCCGGCCTCGACCTCGACGACTTCAGCCGGTCTCGCATCGACGCCTCGGTGGCGGAGCTGGGTGACGAGCGCGACGCGGTGAGGGAGCTGGGCCTGATCTGATCCCGGCCGCTGCCCGCGCTACTTGAGGAAGCGGCTGGTGGTGTTGTCGGCCAGCACCTTGCCGCCGGTCTGGCAGGTCGGGCAGTAGTTGACCGTGTAGCTGCGGTACTCGACGGCCCGGATGGTGTCGCCGCACACCGGGCAGGTCTGGCCCTCCCGGTGGTGGACGGCGCCGGGCCGATCGGCCGACGACGACATGTCCGACCGGGTGCGCTCATAGGCGAGGGACTCGGCGATGCACTCGCCCATGGCGGCGTACAGCCGGTCGACGTCCTGGGCGTCGAGCTTGCCGGTGGTGGCGAAGGGCGACAGCTTCGCCCGGTGGCAGATCTCGTTGGCCAGGCGCCGGCCGAGCCCGGCCAGGATGCGCTGGTCCCGCAGCCAGCCGTGCAGGCGCATCGAGTGCTCGGTCAGCAGGCGGCCGAGCTCGTCCCGGCTCAGCGTGTCGGCCTCGGGGCCGAGGTCGTCGAGCGGCGGCTGGCCCTCGGGCGGGCCCTCGACCACCCACACGCCCGCCTTGCGCTCGGTGCCGGCCTCGGTGAGCAGCAGCGCCCGGCCGTCGGCGAAGCTCCACCGGGCCTGGCCGCCGCGGGGCTTGGCCGCCTGCTTGGGGTCGTCCTTGAGCCGGCCACCCTGCATGAGGTGGACCACGAAGGTCACCGGCTCGAACCGCAGCAGCAGGTGCTTGCCCCGGCGGCCGACATCCTTGAGCGGATGGCCCTGCGCGGCCTCGGGCGCGGGTGCGTAGGTCTTGAGGGCGGTGAAGGTGAGCGGCCGGAAGCGCGCCAGCTCCGTCCCGGCGTAGGCCTCGGTGAGCCGCTCCGCATGGGCCTGGACCTCGGGCATCTCGGGCACGGTCGCCTCCTAGTACACGGTCTCGGCCCGCACCGGGGCCAGGGCGTCGTCGACGGCGGCCAGGGCCCGTTGGTGGGCGATGAGCAGGGACAGGTCGCCTCCCACCCGCAGCCGGCCCTCCACGAAGGCCCGCTGCGCCCCCAGCTCGCCCGCCGCCACCCCGCTGGCGGTGGCGTAGTCGGTAGCGAGGCGCAGGTCGGCGCGGGGCGCGGGACCGGGGCTCAGCGCAACCTTGCCGTCGGCGATGGCGAGGTGCCAGGTGACGTCGCCGTCCGGCCCGCCGGTCACGACCTGCTCGACCGTCAGGGTGACGCCCGCCAGCGCCGCGCCCAGCCGGTCGTCCGCCAGGGCGCGCCCGGCGGCATCGATCCAGTCCGGGCTGAGGTAGCGCACGCCGCGCAACCTACCGCCCTCATGCCATGCTCGGTCGATGCCGACCCCGCTCCCCGCCCCGCTCACGCCGGTCGACGAGCGCCACCACCCCGCGGGCGGCGAGGAGTGGTGGGGCGAATCCTGGTACTTCGACTTCGCCAGCGACGACGGCTCGCTGGGCGGCTACGTCCGCCTGGGCCTGTACCCGGGCAAGGGCTGGGCCTGGTACTGGGCCACGGTGGTGGGCGAGGGGCGGCCCCTGGTCATCGTCGTCGACCACGAGGTCGCCCCGCCCCGGGAGGGGTCGCTGGAGGTGCGGGCCGAGGGCCTGTGGGCCGACCACACGGTCGAGGTGCCGTTCGACCACGTGACGCTGGGGTGTGAGGCCTTCGCCCTCGGCACCGACGACCCGGCCGAGGTCTACGGCGCGGGCCGCGGCGACCGGGTGCCCTTCGGGCTCGACCTCGAGTGGGAGACGGCGGGCGAGGTGTACCCCTACCCGCCGGGCACCACCCGCTACGAGATCCCCTGCCGGGTGCACGGCGACGTGCTGGTGGGCGACGAGCGCATCGCGGTGGACGCCATCGGCCAGCGCGACCACTCGTGGGGCCCGCGCGACTGGTGGGTCCTGGGCTGGACCTGGACGGCCGGTGCCCTGGAGGACGGCACCCGCTTCCATGGCACCGCGGCCCGGCTGGGCGACGTGGCCGTGCCGTACCACCCGGGCTACATCCAGGCCCCGGGCCGGCCGCTGGTGGCTCCGGGCCACACCGCGGCGACCGAGGTGCTGGGCGAGCACGGCTTTCCGACCGAGGCCGCCTTCGAGCTGGGCGACCTGCGCCTCGCCATCGAGCCGGTGGCGTTCGCCCCGGTCCTGCTGGACGACCAGGCCGGCCGGATCGGCCGCTTCCCGCGCGCCCTGTGCCGCTTCACCGACGTGCCCTCCGGCCGCCGGGGCGTGGGCTGGACGGAGTGGAACCAACCGCCGCCGCGATGAGTGCCGGTCGGGTAGTGGGTCTGTAGTGGTGTAGGACGTCGGAGGACGTGCCGGCCCGAGACACTACGGAGGACACGATGACAACGACGCCGAGTGACCCGACCACCGCGCTGCCCGGCAAGCCGCCCATCGTCGACCAGGCCACCTGGCAGGCCGCCCGGGACGAGCTCCTGGTCCGAGAGAAGGCCTACACCCGCGAGGGGGACGCCATCGCCGCGGCCCGCCGCCGGCTGCCGATGGTCGAGATCGACGGGGCGGTAGAGGTCGTCGGAGCGGACGGCCCCGTCCCGTTCCTGGACCTGTTCCAGGGTCGCGACGAGCTCGTGGTCTACCAGCACATGTGGTACGACGGTGCGCCCCACCAGGGGCAGTGCGAGGGCTGCACCACCACGGCCTGGCACACGCAGGACGCCACCTACCTCAACGCCCGGGGCGTCTCGTTCGCCATGCTGACCTCGGGCCCGTGGGACGAGGTGGCTCCCTACGTCGAGTTCATGGGGTACACCCAGCCCTGGTACTCCGTGCGGGGCGTGGACGCGCCGATCGGCGGAGAGATGGGGCACATCGCCTGCTTCCTGCGCGACGGGGACCGCGTGTTCCTCACCTACTCGACGACCGGCCGGGGCAACGAGCCGGCCGCCGGATTCTTCGGCCTGCTCGACATGACCCCCTACGGCCGCCGCGAGGGGTGGGAGGACAACCCCGATGGCTGGCCCGAGGCCCCTGACGCCGGCTCGCCGGTCGGTGGGCATGGCGCCCCGATCTGCTGGTACTGGCGCTCGGATGCCGACGGCGTCGCCACCTGGGGCCCGACCAGCCGACCCGCGCCGCAGTGGACCCGCCCCGGCGCGACCCCGGTGGACTCCCTCGGCCGGCACGGCGAGCACCACTGAGGGCTTCGTCGTCCGCCGAGCGGCGGACGGGTTCAGCCCGGGGGTGAGGCGCGTTAGCCTGGATCGATGCTCGGTCGGGTGTTCGCCGCTGGGGGCCTCCTCGATCCCAAGTCGCTCATCGGCGACGTAGGGGTGTGGGGCCTGTTCGCGATCGTCTTCGCGGAGTCCGGCCTGCTGTTCGGATTCTTCCTGCCCGGCGACTCGCTGCTGTTCACCGCCGGGTTCCTGGCGTCGGGGCCCTCGGACATCCCGGAGGCCCTGCACCTGTCGCTCCCGCTGGTGCTGGTGGGCTGCTTCTTCGCCGCGGTGATCGGCGACCAGGTGGGCTACATCATGGGCATGCGGGTCGGACCGGCCATCTTCAAGCGGCCCGACTCCCGGTTCTTCAAGCAGGAGAACGTGGACAAGGCGCAGGCGTTCTTCGACCGCTACGGCGCCAAGACCATCGTGCTGGCCCGCTTCGTCCCCGTCGTGCGCACCTTCGCACCCATCGTGGCGGGCGTGTCCCGCATGAACTACCGCACGTTCGTGACCTACAACATCCTGGGCGGGGCGCTGTGGGCCTTCGGCATCACGTTGCTGGGCTACTTCCTCGGCCAGGTGAAGCTCGTGGAGCAGAACCTGGAGATCGCCATCCTCACAGTGGTGGCCATCTCGCTCCTGCCCATCGTCATCGAGCTGTGGAAGGCCCGGAAGGAGCGGTCGCTGGCCCTGGACATGGCCCACGATCTGGTCGATCCGGGCCTGGTCGAGGTCACCCGCGAGGCCGTCGATCCGGACGGCCGCCTGGACTGAGCCAACTCGGCGTAGAAAACCTGCTCTCTCGGGGTACAAAGCGGGTTGGGCGTGGACTCAGCCCGACGACCTGGGAGAGTGAGATCACGCAACGCTCCGTCACCCGTCGCTTCGATCATGATCCGAAGGAGGTCGCGCGGGCGCGTCGCATGGTGCGCTCGCAGCTCGAGGAATGGGAGTTCGTCGAAGAGCTCCCCGCGCTCGAGCTGGCGGTGAGTGAGCTGGTCACCAACGCCATCGTCCACGGGCGGGGGCAGGTCGAGGTCGTCATGGCGGACGTCGACGGCTGCCTGCGCCTGGAGGTGCTAGACGAGGGCACGGTAGGCACGTCACCGCCTACCGTGCGCACCGATGACGGCGACGGGGGCTGGGGGCTACGGCTCGTAGAGGGCCTGTCCGATACGTGGGGCACGCGGTGCGACGGTGGACGCACACATGTGTGGATGGAACGGCGCACGCAGGGGAGGGGCCCATGAGCCCACCGCCGCGCTGGTGACCGTCATGCGGGCCTTCAGCCACGTGTGCTCGTTGGAGCTCGGGCTCGGAAGCACGCTGGGCGATGACGAGGCCTAGCCCTTCGTCCCCCGGCCTCCGGGTGTGAGGATGCGCCACGGGACCGGGTCGGCCCGGGGGTCGTACGCCGCGTCCGTGCGCTTGGCCACCAGCTTCTCCACCCCGGCTCCGGCGGCCGCCGCCAGCACGGCGGGGACGTCCCCGGTGATGGCCGACGGTGTCGTCCAGGCCGGTCCCTCCAGGGCCAGGTCCTCGAGCCGGCGGCGGCGCTCGTGCCACGGCTCCGCGGTGGTGGGGTGGCCGTCCTGCCACAGCAGGTCGAACGCCACGAACGACACGGGCTCGTCGCGGGCCAGGCGCCGCCGGGTGGAGTCGGACCCGGCCGCCAGGCGCCGCTCCAGGCGCGGGCGGCCGGCGCCGGCGGCGGTGATCACGCCGTCGAGCGCCACCTCGGTCGCCCCCAGCGCCCGGCCGACCGTACGCACTTCGGGGAACTGGGGCGTCACCGGGTCCCGTCCCTGGGCCAGGAGGTCGACGACGCCGTCGCTCGACAGCAGCACGCAACGCAGGCC
>JBKPRV010000472.1:0-7017 GCA_046734715.1 Actinomycetota bacterium
ACGAAGGCGGGCGAGGTGGGATCGAGCTGGCGCTCCATCCAGAACGGCCCGACCCAGCCGGGGGTGATCTGCGTCGCCGCCCGCGAGCGCAAGGCCTGGAACAGCGTGCGCGACGCCACCGGCATCATCTCCCGGGGCACGGCCAGCTCCGGCGGGTGGCCCAGGTGGCGGTAGGTGGTCAGGTAGCGCACCGCGTCGTCGGGCACGTGGAGGCCCCTCAGCAGCCGGCGGGCCAGCCAGGTTCGGGCGCGCGACGACCGGGCCATCAGCTCATGCCGTGCAGCTCGGAACGGGGGTCGCGCCGCAGCAGTCCCCGGTAGGCCTCGGTGGCGGGCATCCCCTCGTGGACCACGTGGTAGATCTCGGTCGCGATCGGCATCTCCACGCCGTACTGCTCGGCCACCTCCACCACCACCTTGGAGGTCTTCACGCCCTCGGCCACCATCTTCATCTCCGCCACGATCTCGTCGATCGACCGGCCCTTGCCCAGCTGCTCTCCTACGTAACGGTTGCGGCTCTGGCGGGAGATGCAGGTGGCCACCAGGTCGCCCATGCCGGCCAGGCCCGCGAAGGTCAGGAGCTGGCCGCCCATGGCGAGGCCCAGGCGGGACAGCTCGGCCAGCCCACGGGTGATGACCGCGGCCCGGGTGTTGTCGCCGGTGCCGAGGCCGTCGGCCATGCCCGAGGCGATGGCCACCACGTTCTTGAGCGCCCCGCCGACCTCGCAGCCGATGACGTCCGGGTTGGTGTAGACGCGGAACAGCTCGCTGGCGAAGATGCGCTGCAGCTCGTTGGCGATGTGGTCGTCGGAGAAGGCCACGACCGTGGCGGCGGCGTGGCCGGAGAGGATCTCCTGGGCCAGGTTGGGCCCGGTGAGGGCGCCGACCGGGTGGCCGGGCAGCTCCTCGGAGATGACCTCGGTCATGCGCATGTGGGTGCCGACCTCCAGGCCCTTGGCCAGGCTCACCACCGGTACCCACGGGCGCACGTGGTCCGCCAGCTCCTGGAGCGTCGCCCGCATGCCGTGGGACGGCACGCCCATGACCAGCACGTCGGCCCCGCTCACCGCCTCCTCCAGCGACCCGGTGGCCACCAGGGCCTCGGGCAGGTCGAAGCCGGCCAGGTAGTCGGAGTTGCGATGGTGCCGGGTGATCTCCAAGGCCAGCTCGGGGCGGCGGGCCCACAGCACCGTCGGGGCGTTGCGGGACGCCAGCGCGGCGACAGTGGTACCCCACGACCCGGCACCGATCACCGCCACTCGGATGGGCATGCGCTGACAGTAATCCCCGCCCACGCTACGGACCGGGAGCGATCGTGGGGCCGGCGGCCACCCCGGGTACGCTCCGCGTTCGTGGCAGCGTTGACGTCTGCGGCGGTGATCGTGCCGGTCAAGGCGTTCAACGCGGCCAAGGTCCGCCTGGCGAGCGTTCTCGACCCGCCCGAGCGCGCCGCGCTGGCCCGGCGCATGGCGGAGGTCGTGCTGGCCGCGGCCGACCCGCTGCCCGCGGTGGTGGTGTGCGACGACGACGAAGTCCGGGCCTGGGCCACCGCGGCCGGAGCCCGGGTGGTGTGGTGCCCGGGCCGGGGACTGAACGGCGCGGTGGCGGACGGCGTGACCGCGCTGGCCGGCGAGGGGGTCGCCTGGGCGGTGGTGGCCCACGCGGACCTGCCGCTGGCCACCCGGCTGGACTGGGTGGCGGACTTCCCCGGGGTCACGCTGATCCCCGACCGGCGCCTGGACGGGACCAACGTGCTGGCCGTGCCCACCGGCGCCGGCTTCGGGTTCAGCTACGGCGCCGGGTCCTTCGGCCGCCACCGGGCCGAGGCGGCCCGCTGCGGCCTCCCCGCCCGCCTGGTGCGGGACGCCGCTCTGGCCTGGGACGTCGACCTGCCCGCCGACCTGCCCTGGCCCACCCTGCCCCGGCCGGCCCCCAGCCCGGTCGGGGCGCCGCGGCCCTGATGCCGCGAGACCTGCCCACGCCGGCGTCCGCGCTGGCCATCGCCGCCCATCCCGACGACGTGGAGTTCGGCTGCGGGGCCACGCTGGCCAAGTGGGCCGCCGCGGGCTGCACGGTGCACCACCTGGTGTGCACCGACGGGTCCAAGGGCACGTGGGATCCCGGCCAGGAGCTCCTCGCGCTGGTGGCGCAGCGCCAGGACGAGCAGCGAGCCGCCGCCCGAGCCCTGGGCGCCACCGGCGAGGTGGTGTTCCTGGGCTGGCCCGACGGCGAGCTCGAGTCCGGGGTGCGCCAGCGCTGGCAGGTGGCCTACTGGATCCGGCGGCTGACCCCGGAGGTGGTGCTGGGCCACGACCCGTGGAAGCGCTACCGGCTCCACCCCGACCACCGCCACGCCGGGTTCCTCACCGTCGACGGCGTGGTGGCGGCCCGCGACCCCCACTTCTTCCCCGAGCAGTCCCTACCCCACCACCGGCCCTCCGCCCTGCTGCTGTTCGAGGCCGACGACCCCGACCACGTCGAGGCGGTGGGCGAGGCGGAGGTGGAGCGCAAGCTGGCCGCCCTGGAGTCCCACCGCAGCCAGCTGGTGTCGACCATGCGGATCGACGCCTCGTCGCCCGAGCACGACGCCCAGCGCGACGCGTTCCGGGCCCGGGTCCGGGACCGCCTGGCCGAGCACGGCGCGCGGGCCGGCATCCCCCTCGGCGAGGCGTTCAAGGCCATCACGGACCTGTGACCCCGGCCGCGCGCCGCCGGCGACGACCTGTTCGCCTCGGCGCAGCCCGAGGCAGGTCCACCGGCCTCAGTTGAGGGAGGGGTGGGCGGGGAAGTGCTCGAGCATGGCCGTGCGGCCGCCCTGGCGGCGGAGGACCGCGCGCCACATGGTGTCGGGATCGGGGGCGAACACGTCGTCGCCGGCGGCGTCGACCACCAGCCAGGCGCCCTCGGCCAGCTCGGCCTCCAGCTGGCCGCCGCCCCACCCCGAGTAACCGGCGAAGAAGCGGATGCCGTCGAGCCCGCCGGCCACGTCCTCGGGCCCGAGGTGCAGGTCGACCGTGCCCACGTCGCCGAGGACCGACGTCCAGCCCGGCACCTCCCCGGCATCCTTGCGGCGCCGGCCGAGGGCCAGCACCCCGTTCTGCTCCACCGGGCCGCCCATGTACAGCACCGGCGGGGCTGCCGCCAGGTCGGCCCACTCGTGCAGCACGGCGCCGACCTCCAGCTCCGTCGGCCGGTTGAGCACCACGCCCAGAGCCCCCTCGTCGGTGTGCTCGATCATGAGCACGACCGTGCGATCGAAGTTGGGGTCGCCGAGCATCGGCTCGGCGATCAGGAGCCTGCCAACCGTGGTTTCGGGCGCCGTCACCACCCCCAGCATGCCCCGCCCGGCACCCGCGTTGCAGCACACCGAGCCCAGGGACGCCCTGACCTGGGGATCCGGGGTTCCGCGCTACGGTGCCGGGACCATGACCCTCGCCGACGGGGCTTACGACGCGCTGGTGGTCGACGCCGAGGACCGCGGCGGGGGCACCGTGGCCGTCGAGCTCACCATCGTGGCCGGCACCGCCAAGGGCGAGGTGGTCACGCTCGTGGCCGCCGACTGGACCGGCGACCCGCTCGACCTGCTGGGCGTGCCCGCCACGCTGACCGTGCGCGACGGCGAGCCCTCAGTGCGCTTCGAGCCTTGACAAGGCGGCACGCAGGCGGGCCGCCACCTCCGCCGCCTCGGCGTCGTTCGCGTAGCGGCCCCGGGGCCAGAAGAAGCCGCGCAGGCCGTCCTTGGGCGTCCGGGGCACGACGTGGGTGTGGAGGTGGGGCACGCTCTGGCTGACGCGGTTGTTGATGGCCACGAACGACCCCACGGAGCCGAGCCCGTCCTCCATGGCCACCGACAGCCGCTGAGCCCGGGTGAAGTACGGCTCCAGCAGATCGGTGGGCAGGTCGGCCAGGGTCTCGTAGTGGTCCCGGGGCACCAGCAGGGTGTGGCCGGGGAACAGCGGGCGGACGTCGAGGAACGCCAGCGCGACCTCGTCCTCCAGCACCACGTGGGCGGGGAGGCGGCCGGCCAGGATCTCGCAGAACGTGCACGGGCCCTTCGGCATGGGGCGCCAGCGTACGGGCGACCGTAGGGTGTCGCCGTGGACGTCTCCCTGCTGATCACCTGCGTGGTCGACATGGTCACGCCCGACGTGGGCGAGGCAACGGTGCGGCTGCTGCGGGCGGCCGGATGCGAGGTGCGGGTCAACCTGGACCAGACCTGCTGCGGGCAACCCGGCTGGAACGCGGGCTTCACCGAGGACGCCGCGGCCGTGGCCCGGGCGACGCTGGCGGCGCTGGAGGCCGACCTCGACGCCGGCGCCGAGGCGGTCGTGGTGCCTGCGGGGTCGTGCGCCACCATGGTCCGCGTGTTCTGGCCCGAGCTGTTCGAGCTGGTGGACGACCACGACGCCGCGGCCCGGGCCCGGCGGGTCGGCGAGCGCACCCGCGAGCTGTCCGAGTTCCTGGCCTCCCGGGCCGACCACCTGCCGCCCCTGCGGCTGGGGCGGCCGGTGACCGTGGCGCTGCACGAGAGCTGCCACATGCTGCGCGAGCTGCGGGTGGTCGACCAGCCTCGCGAGCTGGCGGGCGCGGTGGAGGGCTGCGAGGCGGTGGCCTGGAGCGGGTCGGACCGCTGCTGCGGCTTCGGGGGCACGTTCAGCGTCAAGCTGCCGGAGGCCTCGGTGGCCATGGCCGACGAGAAGCTGCGGGCCCTGGCCGCGGCTTCGCCGCCGGCCGAGATGCTGGTCGGCTGCGACACGTCGTGCCTGCTCCACCTCCAGTCCCGGGCCGAGGCCACCGGCAACGACATGCCGGTCCGCCACCTGGCCGAGGTCCTGGCCGCCGCCCTCCCCGCCGAGGGCGAACGCGAGTGAGAGAGCGAAGCGTGCGAACCATCAACACAGTGCGGTACTCGGCCCTCTGGGCCGAGCGCTCACTGCGCGCATCCCGAAGGATGCGCCAGTGAGCGGCCACCTCCTCCCAGGCACGACGCTGCGGCAGCGCACCGCTGACGCGGTGGCCAACGACCGCCTGCGCACCAACGTGGCCCGCGCCGTCGACCGCTTCGCCACCCACCGGGTCGAGGGCCTCGGCGAGCTGGACGACGCCGACGGCCTGCGCCGGGCCGCCCGCGCCGCCAAGCAGCAGGTGCTGGCCGACCTGCCCGCCCTGCTGGAGAGCTTCGCCGACAACGTGCTGGCCCGGGGCGGGCACGTGTGCTGGGCGCCGGCCGCCGAGGACGCCCGCCGCTACATCGTCGACGTCGTCACCGGCCACGGGGCCACCCGGGTGGCCAAGTCCAAGTCCATGGCCACCGAGGAGATCGACCTCAACCCGGCGCTCGAGGCCGCGGGCGCGCAGGTCACCGAGACCGACCTGGGCGAGTGGATCATCCAGCTGGCGGGCGAGACCCCGAGCCACATCATCGCCCCCGCCCTTCACCGCGACCGCCACCAGATCAAGGACCTGTTCGTCGACACCGTGGCCGCCCCGCTCGACCTGGGCACCGAGCCGACGGAGCTGGTCGGCTTCGCCCGCCGCCGGTTGCGCGAGGTGTTCCTGGCCGCCGAGGTGGGCATCACCGGGGCCAACATCGCGGTGGCCGAGACGGGCTCGATCGTGCTGGTCACCAACGAGGGCAACGGCCGGCTGGTCACCGCCCTGCCCCGGGTCCACATCGCGGTCCTGGGCATGGAGCGCCTCGCCGCCGACTGGGCGCAGGCCGAGCTGCTGCTGGCGTTGCTGGCCCGCTCGGCCACCGGCCAGCGCCTGTCCTCTTACACCAACGTCGTGACCGGGGTGCGGGGCGAGGCCGAGGTGGACGGGCCCGACGAGCTGCACGTGGTGATCCTCGACAACGGGCGCAGCGAGCTGCTGGCGGGCGAGTACCACGAGATGCTCGGCTGCATCCGCTGCGGGGCCTGCCTCAACGTCTGCCCGGTCTACCGCCAGACCGGCGGGCACGCGTACGGCTGGGTCTACCCCGGTCCCATGGGCGCGGTGCTCACCCCGCTGCTGGCGGCGGACCAGCCCGAGGCGGCCGAGCTCGCGGGCGCCTCCACGCTGTGCGGGGCGTGCATGGACGCCTGCCCGGTGCAGATCCCGCTCCAGGACCTGCTGCTGTCGCTCCGGCGCCGCAAGGCCGAGCACGCGGGCCTCACCGAGCGGGCGGCGTGGAAGGCGTGGTCCACGGCGTGGTCGGACCCGCGCCGCTACCGGGCCACCACCAAGGCCGCCACCTGGACCCGCTGGGCCGCGAGCCTGGCGGGTCGGCTGCCGGTGGGTCGGGACTGGGCCCAGGGCCGCACGGTCCCCCGCCCGGCGGGCGATCGCTTCCGCGACCGCTGGAAGGCGGGGCTGTGACCGCGATGGAGTCCGGCGACCGCGCCGCGTTCCTGGCCCCGGCCCGGGCGCGGCTGGCCGGCGACATCTTCACCAACCCGGTGCACGTCCCGCCGCCGCTGCCGGCGCCTGGCGACCCGGTCCCGCTCCCCGGCTACCGGAACCTCGACCCCAGCGACCTGGTCACCACCTTCGTCGACGCGGTGGC
Source organism: Actinomycetota bacterium (assembly GCA_046734715.1). GTDB lineage: Bacteria > Actinomycetota > Acidimicrobiia > Acidimicrobiales > VFJN01 > ZC4RG19. The sequence continues at coordinate 6,547 of JBKPRV010000472.1, forward strand.
CCACGCCGAGGGCACCTGCCACGTGGTGGAGGGCGAGGTGCCGGACGACCTGCTCGACCGTCTGGTGGCCGAGCTGGACGGCCGCCCGGTCGTCACGTCGACCGAAGACGTCGCCCGGGCGGTGGGCGCCCGCCTGGCCGAGCGTGGCGTCACCGTGGCCGAGGCCACCACCGAGCGGGCCGCGACCGCCGGCCTCGGGGTCACCGGGGCCGCCGCCGCCATCGCCGCCACCGGCACCGTGGTCCTCGACAGCCGGGCGGCGGGCGGCCGCATCGCGTCGCTGCTCCCGGCGGTTCATCTGTGTGTCGTTGCTGTGAACACTTTGGTCCCAACCCCCGCGGACGTCCTGCGGCGAATATCGTCACGTTCTGATGCGCTGCCGCCATCCCTGGTGTTCGTCACGGGGCCGAGCCGCACCGGTGACATCGAGCAGCTCCTCACCCTTGGCGCACACGGTCCGACCGCCCTCCA
>JBKPRV010000473.1:0-10619 GCA_046734715.1 Actinomycetota bacterium
GGGCAGCGGCGTGCGGCGGCCGGCGACCGCCGCCGCGTCGAGGAGGCGGCGGGTCGGCGCCGAGAGCTGGGCCGCCCTGCGCAGCAGGACGTCACGGACGAGCGGCGGCACCTCCAGCCGGGCGCCCTCGAGCGCGGCGTCGAGGCCGCCCTCGGCGACCAGCAGGCGCAGCAGCTCACGGACGAAGAACGGGTTGCCGCCGGTCTGCCGGGCCACGGCTGCGGCCAGGTCGTCGGTCGGCTCGCTGCCTGTCAGCTCACCCACGAGGCGGCTGACGGCCTCGACGGGCAGGCCGCCAAGGTGCACCACCGCGGTTGACGACGCCAGGTCCGAGAGCGTGGCGCGCACCGCCGGCCTGGTGTCGACCTCGTCGGGCCGGAGCGTGCCGACGAGCAGCAACGGGGCCCGCCGCACCTCGCTGGCTGCCAAGCGCAGCAGGCTCAAGGAGTCGGGATCGGCCCAGTGGAGGTCGTCGAGCACCACCAGCAGCGGCCGGTCAGCGGCGGCCCCGCGCAGCTGCTCCACGATGCGGGCGAATGTGCGCGCCTGCTCACCGGCCGGGTCCACCAGGTCGAACGCAGCCGCTCCGGCGCCCGACCCGACGACGGCGTCGGCGCTTCCGGGCAGCTCGCGCAGCACCGCTCGCCACGGCCAGAGCGGCGGTGCGTCGAGCCCGACGCAGGTCCCCCACGCCACACGCCCACCACCCCCATTCCCGCTCGGGCCGCCTCGGCGAGCGGTGACCTCGGCGGCGAGCTGCTCGACCAGCCGGGTCTTGCCGATGCCGGCCTCCCCGCTCACCACCACCAACCCACCCCGCCCGCCCACCGCGGCGCGCCAGCACTCCCGCAGCTCCGCGAGCTGCACCTCCCGCCCCACCAACGAAGCGCTCCGCGCCATGCCGCTCGCCCACCTCCGTCCCACACCGCTGCAGGCACATCATGCTCGGAGCAGGGCCGTCCAGCACGCTCCGACCGTTATGCCGTACCACGGCCCGCGGGCCGTCACACCTGGGGCAGCACCTCGGCGGCCAGCCGCTCCATCTGGGCGGCGTGGTCGAACATGGCGTTGAGCTGGATCAGCTCCGCCCCGGCCGCGGCGACGGCCCGCAACCCGGCGACAACCGTGTCGGGCCGGCCGTAGACCGCCACCCGCTCCTCCATGTCCCGCAGCCCGTAGTGGCCGTACAGCCGGTCGAGCTCGGCGGCCAGACCCCGGCGGGCCCGGTCCGCGTCGTCGTCGACGGCCAGGTAGACCCGCTTGGCCACCGGGTAGCCCGCCGGGTCGCGGCCGACCCGCTCCAGCTCGGCGCGCAGCACGCCCACCTGGGTGGTGAAGTCGGCGGTCGAGGTCGAGCCGGCGCCGAAGAACCCATCGGCGAGCCGGACCGTCCGGCGCAATGCGTCGGGGTGGCTGCCGCCGAACCACACCGGCGGGTGCGGCTTCTGGAACGGCTTGGGCTCCATGCGGACGCCCTCCGTCTGCCAGAACCGGCCTGAGAAGGTGACGGCGTCCTCGGTCCAGAGCGCCTTCATCATGGCCACGCCCTCGGTGAACCGGGTGACGAGGTGGGCGTTGTCGAGCCCGAAAGCAGCGAAGTCGCGAAATCCGCCGCCGACCCCCAGCCCGACCTCGACCCGGCCCCGGCTGAGCTGGTCGAGCGACGCCAGGCTCTTGGCCAGGTGTACCGGGGTGTGGAGCGGGCTCACGAACACCGCACAGCCGAGCCGCAAGCGCTCGGTGCAGGCGGCCGCGTAGGACATCAGCTCGAGCGGGCTGATGACGGGCATCGCGCCCAGCAGGTTCTCCTGGGTCCAGGCGCTCTCGAAGCCGAGCTCCTCCGCCCGGGTCAGGTAGGCACGCAGCCCGCCCGGGTCGAAGCTGCCGTCGCGGATGTACTGCGGGATGGCGATGGCCCAGCGCACGCATGCGAACGTACCGCGCCAAGCGGATGTCCGGCGGCCGTCAGGGCACGCGATCGTGCAGAGCCCGCGCGGTGGCGGCTGACCGCACCGGCCGGACCTGCCTACTGTCTGCGTGTGGACAGGCCGCCGACGCGGTACGCGGACACGGGTGAGCTCAGCATCGCCTACTGCCGCGCGGGGCGCGGGCCGATCGACGTCGTGGTCCTGCCGGGGTTCGCCACCCACGTCGAGCTGATGTGGGAGCCGCCGTTCGGTGGCCGGTTGTTCGATCGGTTCGCGCAGTTCGCAACGGTCACCCAGATCGACAAGCGGGGTGTCGGGTTGTCCGATCGCCTGGCCGGACCGGCGACCCTCGAGCAGCGCATGGACGACCTGCGCGTGGTCATGGACGCGGAAGGGATCGAACGGGCGGCGATCGTCGGCATATCGGACGGGGCGTCGATGTCCGCTCTCTTCGCCGCCACCTACCCCGAGCGCGTGTCATCGCTCGTGTTGTGGTCGGCAGGCGCCGGCCCGCCCCCGCCCGGGGAGCTCCGCTCGATGCTGGTGCCCTGGGTCCTCGGCGCCTGGGGCACGGGCCAGGTGCTGTCCGCGCTCGCGCGGGTCGGGGGAAGTGCCGACGTCCAGCGTCTCGCCAAGTTCGAGCGCTACTCGATGACCCCGCGGATGGCCAGCGCGCTGCTGGACATGAACTTCACCAACGACCTCCGTGGCGTCCTGCCCGTGATCTCGGCACCGACGCTGGTCCTCCATCGCAGCGGCGATCCCGTGCTCGGTCGGGACCGTGCCGTGGCGCTGGCCGCGCTGATCCCGGGCGCCCGTCGCGTCGAGCTGCCCGGCGACTGGCACCTCAGCCTGGTCGACGGCGAGGAGGACGACGCGGTCGACCTGATCGAGGAGTTCATCACCGGGGTGCGACCAGGCCCTAGGAGCGACATCGACCGCGTGCTCGCCACCGTGCTGTTCACCGACATCGTCGACTCCACGCCGCGCGCCGCCAAGCTCGGCGACCGGCGCTGGCGCCAGCTGCTCGACGCGCACGACCGCGTCGTCACGGACGAGATCGAGCGGCACCGCGGGACCATGGTGCGCTCGACCGGGGACGGTGTGCTCGCCCGCTTCGACGGCCCCGCCCGCGGGATCCGTTGTGCCCAGGCCATCGTCGACGGAGCCGACCAGCTCGATCTCCGGATCCGGGCCGGGCTGCACGTCGGCGAGTTCCTGCTGCGGGGTGACGATGTCGCGGGCATCACGGTGCACATCGGCGCCCGGATCTCGGCGATCGCGGGCCCCGGGGAGGTGTTCGTGTCGTCGACGGTGCGCGACCTCGTCGGCGGCAGCGGCATCGACTTCGACGGCCGCGGCCGTCACGTCCTCAAGGGCGTCCCCGGCGAGTGGGACGTGTTCGCCGTCGCGTCGAGCGCCTGAGGGGACCGCTTGTCCGAGCCTGAGGATCCGTTCGGTGGCCGGGAGCCGACCAGTCACGAGCGGATGACGGGACGGCCCTGGGACGCGTCGTACCACGACGGACCGGCGCCTTGGGACATCGGCCGGCCGCAGTCGGTCGTCGTGCGGCTGGCGGCCGACGGGGCGTTCGCGGGCGCCGTGCTCGATGCGGGCTGCGGGACCGGCGAGAACGCGCTCCACATCGCGGCGTCGGGACTGCCGGTCCTCGGCGTGGACGTGGCCGAGACCGCGATAGCGAGCGCGACGAGGAAGGCCGACGAGCGAGGGATCGGGGCCGAGTTCGCGGTGGCCGACGCGTTCGAGCTGGAGCGCTTGGGCTGCAGGTTCGAGACGGTGTTCGACTGCGGGCTGTTCCACAGCTTCGATGGCGAAGAGCGAGCGCGCTATGTCGCCAGCGTGGCCTCGGTGACCGAGCACGGCGGAACGCTGTACGTGATGTGCTTCAGTGACGTGGGTCCCGAGACCGGCCCGCATCCCGTCAGCGAGGCCGAGCTCCGAGTGGCGTTCGCCGCCCGCACGGGCTGGGAGATCGCCGACATCGAACCGGTCCGGATCGAGACGAGGTTCCACGACCACGGCGCATCGGGCTGGTTGGCGAGGGTCACCCGGACCTAGGCAGGATTGAGGGCCGGCCCCTAGCCCCGGCCGCAAGCGTGACCGTCAGGATGCTCGGCATGTCGGGTGTGCGCACGCCGGTCACACGAGATCGACGGCTCGTCCGCACGTTGGTCGCGCTGACCGCGGTGACGTTCGGGCTGGTGGCAGTGATCGCCGGCTGGGGGATCTGGTCGGTGCGGCAGACGTGGGACACGCTCGACACCGCGGCGGAGGACTTCGACGTGCCTCCCGGGTTCACCGAGGTCGCCCGGCCCCGCCAGGGCACGGCGTTCTGCTGGGTGACCTGCACCCAGGGCGGCGAGGCCATCGTCACCACGGTGTTCGAGACGGAGTACACCGATCCGGCGGAGGCCTGTCCGGCCCTCCGGCGCGCCGTCGTCGAGCTCACCGGCGACGCGACCGAGGCGAGCTACGTGGACCCGTGCGGTTGGGTGGGCGAGCTGCCGGGGCCGGCGTCGGTGTATGCCGGTGTGAACTACCAGCGGGACTTTCGTCGCAACGGCGGCACCCGCTGGACCGAGGCGGTGGCCGTTCCGAGCACCCCGGTGATCGCCTACGTGGAGTTCAGCAGCGGGATCGAATGACGGGCCCCGCTGCGAGACTGGTCCCGTGCTCGAGCAGGAACCGAGCGGCGACGCAACCGTGGTGGCGTGCGGGGCGGAGCGGGCCGAGGACGTCCACCGGCTGACCCAAGCCGCCTTCGCCCCCTACGGACAGCTGCGGCCTCCCTCAGGGGCCGTGGCCGAGTCGGTGGACCAGGTGGCGACCGCACTCGCCGCGGGCGGGGGCGCCGTGGCCGAGCGGAACGGCGAGGCCGTGGGTTGCCTGCGCTGGCACCTGCGGGACGACGGCGACCTGTATGTGGGGCGCGTGGCCGTAGCCCCGGACGAGCAGGGGTCGGGGATCGGCGGCGCCCTCATGGCGTGGGCCGAAGCCGAGGCCCGGCGGCAGGGGTGTGGCGGTCTCAGCGTGGGCGTGCGCGTCGCGCTCCCCGCGAACCTCGCCTACTTCCAGCGACTGGGCTATGTGGTCATCGGCGAGCACAGCCACGACGGCTTCGAGCACCCGACCTGGCTCTCCCTGCGTAAGCAGCTCGCGGCCGAGGCGCCGGAAGCCTGACCCCCGCGGCTAGCCGGAGGCTTCGCAGCCGATGCCGTCGCCGTCGTGGTCGAGCCCGTACTCATCGGGACCGATGACCTGGACCCGCCCGGTGTACGCCGGGCCGTTGCCGCTGCCGCCCGCACAGTCGACGTCGCTGGCGAAGGGCACGCACGGGTCGTACGACGGGTGACAGTCGCCGGCGGGCGCAGGCGGTGGAGTCACCACCACGGGCGCCGGACGCGGCGCCGCGGTCGTCGGGGGTGGGGGCGGAGGCGGAGGTGGCGCCACCGTCGTGGTGGTCGTGCTGGTGGACGTGGTGCTCGTCGTGGTCGTACTGGTGCTCGTGGTGCCGGTCGACCCGTCGTCCGCCGTGCCGGCGGACGATCCCGCCACCGGCGGCCAATCGTCGGTGGCCGTCTCCGAACCGGTCGCGCAGCTGCTCAGCGCGGCGGCGAGCACCGCCGCACCACAGGCCGCGCGCACGCGCGCGGCGTGTCCGCCTGACTCCCTCATTGTCCCCGCCTGTCGTCCGTCCGCCTTGCGCCTCGCACGGTAGCGCGGCCGAGACCGGGGGCGTGACAAGCTCGCGCCATGAGCGGACCGGTGACCGCCGAGGATGCCCGGCCGGACGAGGCGGCGTGCGGGGAGCCGCACGAGCCCGAGGTGGAGGTGTCGCCGAGCCGGGAGGCGACCGTCGGCGGCGTGGCCGTGCGGCGGGCACTGCCCCGCCACCAGCGGCGGACGGTGGGGGCGTGGTGCTTCGCCGACCACTTCGGCCCGGTGGCGGCCGACGCCGGCGGCATGGAGATCGGGCCGCACCCGCACACCAGCCTCCACACCGTGACCTGGCTGCTGGAGGGGAGCCTGGTCCACCGCGACAGCATCGGCAGCGAGCAGCCGATCCGCCCGGGGCAGCTCAACCTCATGACCGCCGGCCACGGCGTGGCCCACGCGGAGGAGACCCCGGGCCGGGACGCCGGCCGGGTCCAGCACGGCATCCAGCTGTGGGTGGCCCAGCCGGAGCGCACGCGGCATGGGCCCCCGGCGTTCGAGCACCACGCGGAGCTGCCCACCGCGGGGATCGGCGCGGCCCGGGTCACCGTGCTGATCGGCGAGCTGGCCGGGGCGGCCTCGTCCGCCCGCGCCGACACGCCGCTCGTGGGAGCCGACCTGGCCAGCGAGGGTGGCCGGTTCACGGTGCCGCTCGATCCCACCTTCGAGCACGCGTTGGTGGTGCTCACCGGGTCGCTGGCGGTGGGGGACACGCCCGTGGTCCCCGGGCACCTCGCCTACCTGGGCCAGAGCCGCGAGCAGCTCGACCTGGCGGCGGAGGGCACCACCCGCGCTCTACTCCTCGGCGGCGAGCCGCTGGGTGAGCAGATCGTCATGTCCTGGAACTTCGTCGGCCGCTCCCGGGACGAGGTGACGCAGGCCGCCGCCGACTGGAACGCCGGTGCCGAGCGGTTCGGCACGGTCGAGTCGGCCCTGGCGCGCATCCCCGCGCCGTGAGGACCGACGTCAGCCGTCGAAGCCGTCCTTCAGGTCCCGCTTGAGCACCTTGCCCGCCGGGTTGCGGGGCAGCAGATGGTCCGCCTCCCACACCACGATGCGGGACGGGACCTTGAACGGCGCCAACCGCTGCCCGACGTGCGCCTGCAGCTCCTCGACAGTCACGGTGGCGCCCGGTCGCGGCACCACGACGGCGGCCACCTCCTCGCCCAGGCGCTCGTGCGGCACGCCGAACACCGCGGCCTCGTGCACGGCCGGGTGCTCGTAGATGGCGGCCTCGACCTCGGCCGAGTACACGTTCTCGCCACCGCGCAGCACCATGTCCTTGGCCCGGTCCTCGACGTAGACGAAGCCCTCGTCGTCCAGGCGCCCGATGTCGCCCGTGCGCAGCCAACCGTCGACGATGGTCTCGGCCGTGGCGTCGCGCCGGTTCCAAAAGCCTCGGATCAGGTTCGGCCCCTTGAACCAGATCTCGCCCCGCTCACCCACGGGCAGCGACCGGCCGAGCTCGTCCCGCACGTCGATCTCGAGGATCGGCGTGGCGCGGCCGGTGCTGGTCGGGTGGCTCAGGTAGTCGGCGCCGCCGTTCTGGGGACCGTAGGAGTTCGTCTCGGTCAGGCCGTAGCCGATGTTCGGGCTCGCCTTGGCGAAGCTGGTCGATACCCGCCGCACCAGCTCGGGCGGGGCCGGCGCGCCGCCGCCGCCCACCGAGACCAGGCTGGATGTGTCGAAGTCGGCGAAGCGAGGCGACTGCAGCAGGTCCCAGCTCTGCGTCGGGACCCCGACGAAGTTGGTGACCCGCTCGCGCTCGATCAGCTCCAGGGCCCGCTCGGGCTCCCAGCGGTACATGATCACGAGCTTCAGCCCGGTGGCGAAGCACGACAGCATGACCGGCACCGAGCCGGTGACGTGGAACAGCGGCACGATCAGGATGAACGAAGCCCGGGTGCCGCCCGCCGCCGGCTCGGCCGCGGGCTCCGGTGGGCGGCGCAGCCGGTCGACCGCGGCCCGGCACGCGAAGCCGAGCAGCGCCTGGACCACGGCCCGGTGCGTGGACACGGCACCCTTCGGCCGCCCTGTTGTGCCGGAGGTGTAGAGGATGGTGGCGTCGTCGTCCGGGTCGATCTCGACCGAGGGCAGTGGGCGCCCGAGAGACAGCACGTCCTCCCAGCGGTCGACGCCCTCGGGGGCGTCGTCGCCCAGCCGCACGCCGACCACGGTGATCCCGAGCTTGGCCGTGGCCGCCTGGGTCCGCTCGACCCGCTCGCGGTCGGCCACCAGCACCTTGGCCCCGCAGTCCTCCAGCGCCCACGCCAGCTCGGCCTCGGTCCACCACGCGTTGAGCGACACCGAGATCCCGCCCACGGAGGTGATGGCCGCGAACGCCACCACCCACTCGGGGTAGTTGCGCATGCCGATGGCCACCCGGTCGCCCGGGACGACGCCGTACTGCTCCACCAGCAGGGTGCCCAGCGCGTCGACCCGCTGCATGGTGTCGCCAAAGCTCCAGCGCTCGTCCTCGTACACGAGGAAGGTCTCGTCGCCGTAGCCCCGCGCCAGCATGAAGATGTCCCGCAGGCTGCCCGGGGCGTTGCGGAACACCGTGGTGGGGATGCCACGGACGTCGACGGTGGTCGTCTCGAACCGCTCACCGGGAGCGGTCACGGCCGCGACGGCCTCGGCGTAGCTCAGCGACATGGCGGGACCATAGCAACGGGCCCCTCCGGGCTTGAACCCGGGTCAGGAGTGGCGCGGGCCGACCTCACCCGGGGCCGGGCCCACCGCGTCGACGGCGTCCGGGAGCTCCAGCCCGGCGAGGACGTCGACGTGCAGGGGGTCGATGTCCGACCCGTAGCCCAGCAGCAACGTTCCGTCGAGGTGGCAGCCGGGACAGGTGGCGCCGACGACCGCGAGCATGTCGGCCGGGTCGGACGCGCCCTCCAACCGGCGCAGCCGTTGCACCAGCAGATCGCCGGGCTCGACGATCGACCGGCATGCGGAACACAGGACACCGCCCTCGGTCGCCATCAGGATGGCGCTGAACCCTGCCTCGTCGAAGTCGTCGAGGACCTTGGCCAGGCTGGTGTCCTCGGGTAGAGGAAGGGTGGGAGCGGTCACGGTGCGCCTCCTGAAGCCAGCGGCCCGGGTGTCGGTGCCGGCCCGGGCGGGACCGGAGGGTCCGGGATGGGCGGCACCGGAGGGACGGGCGGGGGTGAGGGGGGAACCGGCGGTACCGGCGGCTCCGGCCCGGGGTCGGGCGGGGGGATCGGCGTCGCCCGGGGCAGGCCCCGGGGGACGGAACGGACAGTGACGAGCATCGATGCTCTGCTACCCGCCCGCCTGCCGCTCAATCGGCCAATGCGGGCCGCGTCGTATACCCGCTCTGCGGCACGCCCAAACCGCGCCAGGTGTCAGGTGCCCGGGGCGGGATCACAGGGGAACATGCCGGGTGGTCGGGCCTGGACGGCCCGGTCAAGCCGGTGCGGGCTCGTCCTCCGGGACGCCGGCGCGGTCGTCGCGGGGCGGACCGGGGTCGGGCTGGTCGCCGCTGCGACGGTGCCGGGCCCGGGCCGCCATCACCTGGAGTGCTGCCAGGGCGCCCCCGCCGTAGGCCACGCCTTGGGCGACACAAGCCGCGCACATGCCGCCGAGGCTAGCCGGGCTCAGTGCAGCACGAGGGCGAGCGTCACCACCTCGGCCAGCGCCACCGAAGCCGTCAGCAGCCCCACCGACACGGCGCTGGCCGCCACCGGCCGGGCGCGCCTCGCCAGCGATCGCGTGCGCAGGAGGCAGGCCAGCAGGCCCGCCGTGGCGACCACCGCGCCGGTCACCAGGGCGACCGGCACCGACGCGGGCTCGGGTCCCACCCGCAGGGCCACGAGCGCGAGACCGGCACCCGACAGCGCGGTGCGCACCCACGCCAGCTCCGTCCGCTCCGCCTGCAGGCCCGGCGGCGGGTCCGAGGCCATCACGTCACCACGATGATGGCGACCGCGCCCGTCACGATGGCAACGCCGGTGGCAAGCAGGGGGACCGCCCACGGGTGGGGGAGCGGGACCCCGCGGCGCATGGCCTCCTCGACCTGGCGCCAGCGCACGTAGCTGGACACGGTGAGCGTGAGGCTGAGGCCGACCGCGGCCACCGCCAGGACCGTCCGGGTGGCCTCCGTCAGCGACTCGCTCAGCGCATGGAGCGCGATGCCGCCCGCCAGGAGGGCCAGCGACGTGCGGATCCAGGCGAGGAACGTGCGCTCGTTGGCCAGCGTGAAGCGGTAGTCGGGCTCACGCCCGCCGCCTTCGTCGTCCATGCCTAGCCCGGCGCGCCCTCCGGCGCGGGCGGGCGCGGCGAGGTGGGCGTGGGGCTGAACAGGCTGCCCGCGCTGGTGCGGCTGCGGAGCTCGTCCAGGATGGCCAGGAGGAAGATCGCGAAGACCAGCCCGTAGGCCGCGCCGCCTACGCCATACACCGCGTAGCCCACCAGCACCACCACCCACGGCACCAGCAGGCCGACGTGCACGCTGTAGAGCGCGATCTTCCGCCGCAGCCAGTACGAGTCGCCCAGCTGGCAGATCACCACGACCACCACGGTGATCAGGGCCAGCGTGTCGGACCGCAGCGCCAGCACGAGCAACACCAGCGGCACTGCCCCCAGCACGATCCCCACGTGGGGGAAGATCGCCATCACCGCCGCCCCCAGGCCCAGCGCCGCGGGCGCGGGCACGTCGAGCAGGCGGGCCGCCCCCGCCATCAGCAGGCCGACCAGGGTGGCCAGCACGATGGTGAACCAGATGGACCGGCGCGAGCGCTGCACCGCGTTGGCGACCACCTCGGTGATCTCCAGGCGCTGGTTCTCGTCGGGCAGCTGCTCGACCGCCGAGCGCGCCAGCGTGGGCCCGTAGGACATCAGGAACAGCGTGAGGATGCCGCCGAGGACGTAGGTCGGCGCCGTCCCCGCGGTGGAAGCGAGGACGTCCTCGCCGCCGGTCACCCGCTCGTCGAG
>JBKPRV010000474.1:0-9190 GCA_046734715.1 Actinomycetota bacterium
ATGGTGAAGCTCTCGGTGCCCGCCAGGCGGCGGTTGGCGGCTCGCACGTCGTCGTCGGGCATGCCCAGCCCGGCGTCGATGATCGCCAGCGTGTAGGAGCCCGCACCCGGGGGCTGGTCCCGGTCGTGGCGGCCGCGGATGTCGACGTGCTGGTCGGGCGGCGAGAACACCAGCGCGTTCTCCACCAACTCGGCCAGCAGGTGGGCCAGGTCGGCCGCGACCGAGCCCAGGATGGTGGCGGGCTCGACGTCGCGCACGCTGACCCGGTGGTAGTCCTCGACCTCGCCCAGCGCGGCCCGGATCACGTCCGACAGGCGCACCGGCGCGGCCCACTTGCGGGGCGGGTCGAAGCCGGCCAGCACCAGCAGCGACTCGGCGTTGCGGCGCATGCGCGTGGCGAGGTGGTCCAGCCGGAACAGGTCGGCCAGCGTGTCGGCGTCGGTCTCGTGGCTCTCCAGCTCGGTGATGAAGTCGAGCTGGCGACCCAGCAGGTTCTGGTTGCGCCGGCCCAGGTTCACGAAGCTGTCGGCGATGTTGCGGCGCAGCACCGCCTGCTCGATGGCCAGGTCCAGCGCGGTGTCCTGCACGGTGTTGAGCGCGGCGGCGACGTCGGCCACCTCGTCCCGGGTTTGGACCGACACCGGAGCCACATGCGGTACGGCCACGTCCTCGCCCGGCGGAGTGTCGAGGATGTGGTCGACCGCCTCGGGCAGCCGGTGCTCCGCCATCTCGACCGCCTGCCGGGTCAGCGACCGGAGCGGCCTGGTGATCGAGCGCGATACCAGCCAGGCCAGCACGAGGGCGGCGCCCAGCGTCACCACCGCGAGCCCCACGTAGACGCGCTCTCGGTCGGCGGCGGCCGCGTTGAGCTCGTCGGCCCGCTGATTGAGGCCGGCGGCCAGACTGTCGCGCAGGCCCATGAACCCCTCGTCGGGCGGCACGTTGAGGCTGCCGAGCATGAGGTCGAAGTCGACCTGCCGGCCGGCCAGCGCGGCTTCCACGTTCTCGCCGAACCCGGTGACCAGCTCGGCGGGGAAGGTGGGGTGGATGACGGTCGAGAACGGCGCCTCGGCCCGCATGAAGTCGTCGTTGGCCTGGTCGAACTGGTTCTTGAGCTGGTTGACCGCCGCGATCTCGCCGGCTTCGTTGATGCCGTCGCCCAGGCTGGCGTCCACGACCACCTGGCGGGCCAGGTTGCCGAGGGTCTCGACCTGCTGGGCCGACCGGCCGACCAGGGTCGTCCACTGGCGCAGCTCGGCGTCGTCGACCGCGAGGGCGACGCGGTTGGTGGCCTCGAAGAACGGCTGGAGCAGGTCGGAGTACCGGGTGTAGACGTCGTTGGCGAACGGGACCTGGTCGAGCCCGCGCGGCGCGGTGTCCTGGTCGACGGAGGCCCGGATGGCGGCCAGGTCGGCGACGTTGTCGAGCGCGGGCGCGTAGGCGCGCCTCACCGTGTCGCCCTCGTCGGCGACTGCGTCGCGGAAGGCGGCGATGGCGTCGTCGGTCTCGGACCGGGCCTGGTCGTAGTCCTGGACCGGAGTCTGGACCAGGGCGTCGGCGCCGGTGAGCTCGACCACGGTCCAGCTGCGTTCGTCCTGGAGCCGGGTGAGGACGCCGGTAGGCCCCATGGCCGCCCGGGCCAGGCGGGTCTGGCTGTGGACGCGGGAGACGTCGCGTGACGTCTCGATCACCTCGAGGGTCGTGATGAGGCAGAGCCCGGCGAGCGGCACGGCGAGGGCCGCGGCGAGCTTGGTGCGGATCGGTACGCGGTACATGGTGTTCCCCTTTGCCAGCCAGCCCTGGGAACAAGTCAATAAATCGGCGAGTGATTCAACTCAGGTCAATAGTCCCTCACATCCTGAGTCACCTGCAACGCGTAGCGTCATTGTGCCAGACCCGACAGCGCCCGTGTTGGTCCGCACACGCAGCGCGTCGCGGGCGCGGCTGGCGCTCGGCCCGCCGGCGCGCCACGCTGCCCGGGTGGGAGGCGAGGAGGAGCACGGAGACGTGGGGGCCGGGGAGGTCCGCACGTGGACCGTGGAGGAGGCCAACGCCGCCCTGGCGTGGGTCGCCGAGGTGGTGGCTCGGGCCCAGGCCCACTGGCAGGACTACCGGGCCCAGGCCACGCGGCGGGCCAAGCTCGTGCGCGAGAACGGGCACGGCCTGGTGCCGGCCGATCCCTCACCCATCCAGTCCTGCATCGACGAGCTGGCGGCCGAGGGCGTGGTGCTGCGGGACATCGCTCGCGGCCTGATCGACTTCCCGGCCCAGGCCCCCAGCGGCCGGATCTACTGGCTGTGCTGGCTGGCCGGCGAGGACGAGGTCGGCTGGTGGCACTGGCCGGAGGACGGCTTCGCCGGCCGCACGCCGATCAGCGAGCCACCGCCGTGAGAGCTACAGGATGCGGCTCTCGTGGCCCGTCCAGTACTCGTCCTTGAGCAGGCGCTTGTACAGCTTGCCGGTGGGGTGGCGGGGCAGCTCGGCCCGGAAGTCGACCGACCGGGGGCACTTCACGTCGGCCAGCCGCTCGCGGCAGTAGGCGATCAGCTCGCGCTCCAGCTCCGGGCCGGCGTCGGCCATGTCGATGGGCTCGACCACGGCCTTGACCGCCTCGCCGAACTCGTCGTCGGGCACGCCGAGGACCGCCACGTCGGCCACCTTCGGGTGCACGGCCAGGACGTTCTCGGCCTCCTGGGGGTACACGTTCACCCCGCCGGTGATGATCATGTAGGCCTTGCGGTCGGTGAGGTAGAGGAACCCCTCGTCGTCGACGTAGCCGACGTCGCCCAGCGTGGACCAGCCGCGGCCCCGGGCGTCGTGGGCCGACGCGGTCTTCTCGGGATCGTTGTGATAGGCGAAGTCGAGGCCCCCGCCGAAGTACACCGTCCCGGTCTGGCCGGTGGGGACCTCCTCGCCGGCGTCGTCGACGATGTGGACCTCGCCCATGATGGGTCGGCCCACCGTGCCCGGGTGCTGCAGCCAGGCGGCGCTGTCGCAGTACACGAAGCCGTTGCCCTCGGTGCCGGCGTAGTACTCGTGGATCACCGGGCCCCACCACTCGATCATCTGGCGCTTGACCGCCACCGGGCACGGGGCCGCCGCGTGGATGGCGACCTCCAGCGATGACAGGTCGTGGGCCCGGCGCACCTCGTCGGGCAGCTTGAGCATGCGGATGAACATGGTGGGGACCCACTGGCTGTGGGTCACGCCGTGCTTCTCGATGAGCTCCAGCGTCTGGGCGGGATCGAAGTGCTCCATCACCACCACCGTCGCCCCCACCCGATGGAAGGCCATGCAGAAGCGCAGCGGCGCGGCGTGGTACAGCGGCGCGGGGGACAGGTACACCTTCTCCGGCGTGGCGCCGAACAGGCCCGTCACGAGCATGAACACCCCTTCGCCCGTGCCGAGCGGAGCGTTGGGCAAGGCGACCTCCACGCCCTTGGGCTGGCCGGTCGTGCCCGACGAGTAGAGCATGTCCCGCCCCTCGACCCGCTCCTCCTCGAGCGGCGTGGTGGGCATCCCGGCCGACGCCTCTTCCCAGGCGTGGTAGCCGGCGATGGTGCCGTCCATCATGTAGAGGGTCACGTCGCCCACGCGGTCGACCAGCTCGGCGGCCTGGTCCCGCTTGTAGGCGGAGGTGACGAAGGCCCGCGCCCCGCAGTCGGCGACGATGTACGCCATCTCGTCGGTGGTGAGCCGCGAGCTCATGGCCGTGTAGTAGAGGCCCGCGTAGTGGGCGCCCCACGCCAGGGCGAAGTAGCGGGGATGGTTCTCGAGACAGAACGCCACGTGGTCGCCCGGCTTCAGGCCCAGGCTGCGGAACAGGTGCGACACCTGGTTGGCCTGCGCATCGAGGTCGCGGTAGGTCAGGACCTCGCCGCTCGTGGCCATGATGACCGCGGGCTTGTCGGGGCTCTCGGCCACATGAGCACCGGGGAACATGCCGGGCACGGTAGCGGGGACTGCGGTCGGGTCCCGCGCCCGCGCCGGTAGCCTCGGGGGGAGTGGACATCACCGACCGGTTCGCCGAGCTGGTGCGCGGCCCGGAACCACGATGCCGGCTCGATCTGGGAGCCCTGCTGATCGCGGCGCACGCCCGCCACGGCCTCGACGTCGACGAGCAGGTCGCCCGGCTCGACGCCCTGGCCGCCGGCGCCGGGCGCAGCGTCGATGCCATCGCCGAGCATCTGTTCGGCCGAGAGGACTTCCGGGGCGACGACGAGGACTATGCCAACCCGGCCAACTCGCTGCTCGACGAGGTGCTGGACCGCCGCCGCGGCATCCCCATCACGCTGTCCGTGCTGTTCATCGAGGTGGGCCGGCGGGTGGGCGTGCCGCTCCAGGGCGTGGGCATGCCCGGTCACTTCCTGGTGGGCACCGGCGACCCCGACCGCTTCGTCGACCCGTTCCACCAGACGACGCTGGACCGGGCGGGCTGCGAGAAGCTGTTCGTGTCCGTGCACGGCCCCAAGGCCCGCTTCGCGGAGCGCTACCTCGACCCCGTCGGGCCGCGGGCGGTGCTGGCCCGCATGCTGACCAACCTGCAGCGCTCCTTCGTGGGCGTCGGTGACCGGGGCGGAGCGCTGTGGTCCCAATGCCTGCGGGTGCTGGTGCCGGGCGCCACCGTGGCCGACCGCCGCCAGTTGGCGGCCATGCTCGCCGCCAACGGCCGCTTCGACGCCGCCGCCCTCGAGCTCGACGCCCTGGCCGAGGAGGGCATGGGAGGCGAGCGGGACCGGTACGCGGCGCGGGCCATGCGCGCCAAGCTCAACTGAGCCGGATGCGCGGCCCCACGCCTGCCCTCCGGCCGGCCAGCGCGGCCGATGTGGCCGAGCTGGTCCGCCTGCGCCGGCTGATGATGGCGGCGATGGAGGTGCCGGAGGAGCCCACGTGGGAGCGGGCGTGCGCGGAGTTCCTGACCGCGTCACTGGCCGAGGGCACCACCGGCGCGGTGGTGGCCGACGACCCGGAGCGGGCCGGCCGGCTGGTGGCGTGCGGGGTGGGCACGGTGGCCGCGCGGCTGCCCGGCCCGGCGACGCCCAACGGCCGCTACGGCTACATCGCCTCCATGGTCACCGAGGAACGCTGGCGGGGCCGGGGCCTCGCCACGGGGATCGTGCTGGCGTTGCTCGACTGGTTCGAGGGGATCGGCGTGCACCGCGTCGATCTGCACGCCTCGGCCCGAGGCGAGCCCATCTACCGCGCGTTGGGGTTCGCGGAGAGCGCGTTTCCCGAGCTGCGCTGGCGGCGGGCGCACTGAGCGGAGGCACCGGGCTCGCTCCTTGACCGGGCGGTCAAGTATCCTGGCCCGTCATGACGGTCGCCGACGAAGTGCTAACCGAGGCCCCCACCAGCGACGAGGCCCGGGTGCTGGAGCTGTGCCGGACGCTCCTGGCCGAGGCCCCGCCCTCGTCCACCGACCCGGTCGAGTTCCTGGGCCGGCAGTTCGACCTGGGCCTGGCCTGGGTGCACTTCCCCGAGGGCCACGGTGGCCTGGGGCTGTCGCCCAAGCTCCAGAAGCTCGTCAACGAGACGCTGGGCCGGGCCGGGGCGCCGCGGGCCGGCGGCCTCAACCCCATCGGGCACGGCATGGGCGCGCCCACCGTCGTCACCCACGGGACCGAGGAGCAGAAGCGCCGCTACCTGCGGCCGCTGTTCACCAACGAGGAGATCTGGTGCCAGCT
The DNA here is from genome assembly GCA_046734715.1 of Actinomycetota bacterium. GTDB lineage: Bacteria > Actinomycetota > Acidimicrobiia > Acidimicrobiales > VFJN01 > ZC4RG19. Next base: position 5,685 of record JBKPRV010000474.1, read on the forward strand.
CTTCTCCGAGCCGGGCGCCGGGTCCGACGTGGCCGGCCTGTCCACCCGGGCCGTGCGCGACGGCGACGAGTGGATCGTGAACGGCCAGAAGGTGTGGACCACCCTGGCCCACATGGCCCGCTGGGGGATGATCGTCGCCCGCACCGACCCCGAGGCCCCCAAGCACAAGGGGCTCACCTACTTCGTGGTCGACATGCACGCGCCCGGCGTCGAGGTGCGCCCGCTGTACCAGATCACCGGTGAGGCGGAGTTCAACGAGGTGTACTTCACCGACGCCCGCATCCCCGACTCCGAGCGGCTCGGCGAGGTGGGCGAGGGCTGGCGGGTGTCGCTCACCACGCTCATGAACGAGCGGGTGGCGATCGGCGGGCAGATCCCGCCCCGGGGCAGCGGCTTCATCGGCGAGCTGATGAAGGTCTACGCCGCCACCGAGCCCCACGACGCCGCCACCCGCGACGAGGTCATGAAGCTGTGGATCCGGGCCGAGGTGCTGCGGCTGACCAACATCCGCGCCAGCCACCTCCGGGCCCAGGGCACGCCGGGGCCCGAGGGGTCGATCGGCAAGGTGGTCATGGCCGAGCTGCACAAGGACCTGAGCGAGTGCGCTGTCGACCTGCTGGGTGCCGAGGGGATGCTGTTCCCCGCCGGCTACCCCATGGCCCGGCCGACGACCACCGCGCTGTGGGACAACGCCCCGCAGGCGTTCCTGCGCTCGCGGGCCAACTCCATCGAGGGCGGCACCACCGAGATCATGAAGAACATCCTGGGGGAGCGCGTGCTCGGGCTGCCGGGCGATGTGCGGGTCGACAAGGACCTCCCTTGGACCCGGGTCCCGCGGTCGTAGCGCCGGATGGCCCGGAGGGGAGACCGGCGCGGCGCGGCCGCGCTGGTGGGCCTGCTGATCGTGGCGACCGCGTGCACCGGCGGTGCCGAGGACGCCGACGAAGACGATAACGAGACCGGGCTGGTCGTCGAGGTCATCTCGTCCCGGCCCGAGTACGTCACCGGTGGGGATGCCCTGGTGGCGGTGGCCCTGCCCGATGGGGTCGACGCCGATGACGTGAAGATCGAGGTCGGGGGCGATGAAAGAACCGCCTCTTTCGCCCCCGACCCCGAAACCGAGGGGCGCCTGCTGGGTCTGGTGTCCGGTCTGCCGGAAGGCGACACGGACATCACGGCCCAGGCGGGCGGAGCCCGCGCCAGTGTGACGGTCACCGATCACCCGGTGTCGGGGCCGCTGTTCGCGGGCGAGCCGCTCGACCTCTTCGCCTGCACCACGGAGAGCTTCGGGCTGGCACCGTCGTCGCCCGACGACGGCTGTGCGGCGCCCACCGAGGTGACCTGGCAGTACGTGGACGCGGCGGGGGCCCGCCACGACCTCGCCGATCCCACCGCGCCGCCGGCCGACGCCGCCACCGTCACCGCCGGCGCCCGGGTGGTGCCGTTCGTCCTCCGCACCGAGACCGGGGTGATCAACCGGGCCGTCTACCAGGTCACCGCGCTCGACCCCGCACCCGACCCGACCGGCGCCACTGTCGACACCTCGGCCTGGAACCGCCGGCTGGTCTACCGCTTCGGCGGGGGCTGCGGCGTGTCGTTCACCCAGGGCTTCTCGCTGCTGGATCCGCCCTCGCTGACGCTGCTGGGCGAGGGCTACGTCATGGCCACGGCCACGTTCAACACCTTCCAGGTGCTGTGCAACGACATGCTCTCGGCCGAGACCATGGCCATGGTCAAGGAGCACGTGATCGAAACCTGGGGCGAGCCGGTCCACACCATCGGCGAGGGCGGTTCGGGCGGCGCCATCCAGCAGCTGCTGATCGCCCAGGACTACCCCGGCCTGCTCGACGGCATCGCTCCGCTGGTGCCGTTCCCCGACGCCCTGTCCATCTCCGGCGGCGTCTACGACTGCGCCCTGCTCACCCGCTACTACGGCACCCCGGCGGGCGCCGGGTTGACGCCCGTGCAGCGCACGGCCGTCAACGGCCACGCCGGCCCGGGCACCTGCCAGCTCTGGAACTCCACGTTCGCCTCGGGCATCGACCCCAGCCGCGGCTGCCTCACGGACTTCTCCGGCTTCGGGGTGGGCGGGGCCGCGCCGTTCCCCACCGTGCCACCCGAAGCCGTCTACGACCCGGTGACGAACCCCGACGGCTGGCGCTGCACGGTGTGGGAGTCCAACGTGGCCGTCACCGGGCGCGACCCCGACACGGGCTTCGCCCGGCCCGGCTACGACAACGAGGGCATCCAGTACGGCCTGGATGCGCTCAACGCCGGGGTCATCACGCCCGACCAGTTCCTCGACCTCAACCAGAGCATCGGCGGCTTCGACGGCGACGGCCAGCCCGCGCCCGAGCGCTCGGTGGTGCCCGACGACCTGGTGGCGCGGGCCTACGAGACCGGGCGGGTGACCGGGGCGAGCGACGGCCTGCTCGACATCCCCATCATCCTGGTGAACGTCTACACCGACGACCTGGGCGACATCCACGACCGGGTGCGCTCGTTCTCCGTCCTCGACCGGCTGGCGGGCGGCGAGGGCGGCGACTGGCCGGCGTCGGTGTCGCTGTGGTCCATCGGGCTGCCGGCCGGCGACAGCCTGGTGGACACCCTGACCGGCGCGTTGGGCGACTTCACCGCCGTGCCCACCCACGCCCTCGACCAGTGGCTGACCGCGGCCGAGGCCTACGAGGCCGGCCACGGGGGGACCCGGCGGGACGCGCTGGCCGCCACCAAGCCCGACAGCGCCCGCTCCCGTTGCCAGCCCCGCGGGGCGGCCGAGATCGTGGGCGACGACGCCAACGACGACCCCGCCTGCGTGGCGGCCTTTCCCGTCCACGAGGAGCCGCGCATGGCCGCCGGCGAGCCCCGGCGCGGCGACGTCCTCAAGTGCGCGCTCCGCCCGGTGGAGGATTCCCTCGACCTGTACGACGTGCCGCTGAGCGACGCCCAGATCGCCCGCCTGGCGGAGATCTTCCCGACCGGGGTGTGCGACTACGACCGGCCCGGCGTGGGCGAGGCGCCTTTCACCCGGCCGTGGTACGACTTCACGGCGGAGGGCTGAGCTCGGTCAGCGGGACGCCGGCCACCCGCAGGTGGCCCATCTCGTTGAGCGACGCCAGCGAGCGCGGCCCCGACGACGCCACCAGCACCCGGCTCACGCTGGTGTAGCCGGGCAGGAACAGCATGCTGGCGCCCAGGCCCAGCACCGACGACACGATCACGTTGATCACGCCGCCGTGGCACACCAGCACCACGCGCTGGGCCGGGTGAGCGGCGCACAGGCGGTCGACGCCCTCCATGACCCGGGCCGCGAACGTCTCGATGTCGGGCGGGATCTCCCGCCAGCGGGGATCGCCGGCCGCCTGCAGCTCCTCGATGGGGATGTAGGCCAGCGCCTCGGCGTCGTACTCGGCGAGGGCCGCCTCCCGCCGGGCGGGGCCGAGGCCCAGCGCCGCGGCCAGCGGGTCCGCGGTCTCGGTCGCCCGGCGCAGGGGGCTGGTGTACAC
>JBKPRV010000475.1:0-19849 GCA_046734715.1 Actinomycetota bacterium
AGCGGCAGCTTCTCGAACAGGACGCCGACATCACCGTGGTGGCGACCTGGATCGCGGAGGTCGAGCGGGAGCACAAGCGGCTCGAGCGAGAGCTCCACCGCAAACCGGCCGCCCGCGCACATACAAAGGCCGAGATCAAGGCCCTCGTCCGCCAGCTCAAAGACATCGTCGCCGTCTCACCCAACGCCAACCCCGCGGACAAACGCGCGGCAAGGTGCTAGGTCCGACAACGTGGAGCTACGGGATGTCGGCTTGGGCCGCGACCGCGAGCATGTTCACGGCGTCCTCACGTCGCACGAACCCGGCGGCGAGGGCTTTGATGGTGGCGGCGCTCCAGCGGGCGACGAAGCTGCCGTGGTTGCGGTAGAGCGTGTCGAGCTGTTGTTGGGTGAATGGTCTGGTGGTGCCGAAAAGGGAGCAGAACGGGCTGCCGGTCTGGCCGAGCCCGCCGAGGGTGGCCACCGGCGCGTCGACGGCAGGTGTGCGGATCCCGCCGCGCACGTTGCCGTTGGCATCGAGCGCGAACGCGAAGGGAGCGGCGCTGGCGACCTCGAGGCGGGGCGCTTCGGGAGGCGGCGCGCCGCCGTCCACCCAGCGGTCGAGGTGGGAGATCGCCGAGCGGAGCACGAAGGTCTGGGGCCCGCTGTTGATCGGCGATGCGCAGGTGAAGAGCCCGATCTGGCTGCTGGGGTTCCGCATCGAGTCGAACCAGGCCGCGACGGACTGACGCCGGCCGGTGTCGGTCAGCGCGGTCTGCAGGCCGTAGAGGTCGAAGTGGGCGGTGCCGGCAACCTCCCACAGGCGGAAGCGGCTGCTGTCGGGCTGCCGTGCCGCCAGACCACCGGCCGCGATCGCGCCCGCGACGTCGGTCTCGGTCTGGAAGGACAGCACGGGGACGAAGTCGTCGCGGATCAAGGTCGGCACCGGCGTCGGTACGTTCGGGAGCGGCGCCTGCGACAGGGGGGCGCTTCCCGCCCCTCGGCTGTGGACGAGGAAGCCGTCGCACACCTCGACGAGCGGGTGCACGGCGTCGATGTAGGTCGCGAGGCGCCCCGCCGACTGGGACTCGCCGACGGCGATCAGGCGCTCGGGGTGCAGCCCACCGAGAACCAGTCCGGCGTTGTCCCGGATCGCCTGCCCCGCCTGCGAGAACATGTCGTAGGAGTAGGAGTCACCGGGGTGGTTCAGCGAGCCGTAGCGCGCCGCATCACCGGGACGCGGGCCGGCGACGGAACCCGGACAGGTGGGCAGCGGCGGGTCGGGGCACTTGAGTTGGTTCACGCCGACGGCCTGCGCGGACACGCCCACCCAAGCGAAGCCCCGGCGGATCAGCTCGACGTGGGTGTGCCCCCAGTCCGGGCTGGCGTCGGCGCCGCCGCTGACGTTGAGCCACTCGACGACGACGGTGCCGTTGAAGTCCCGGGCCTTGATGGGTCGGTTCACCACCACCCGGGTCTTGTAGGCCGCTTGCGAGGACGGCTGCACCGACCAGTGGCCGTCGGTGGTGAGGGTGGACGTCGGCGAGTACGCGTCGGCCGTGCCCTCGACGAAGAACTCGGACTGGGTGTAGCCGACCGACGCGAGGTCGAAGACCGGCGAGCCGTTCAGCGCGTCCGCCGGCTGGCTGCTGAACACGAGCGGGATCCCGCCTCCCCCCGTGACGGGTCCCGACACCGTGGGCGATGCCGCATCTGCCTGAGCCGCCGTGCCCAGCCCGGAGGGCGCCAGTACGGCACAGGTCGTCAGCGCGCCGACGACGCACCGCAATAGCCGCTGAGCCATCCCCCACGCCTCCGACATGTCGTGCCGTAGTTGGCAGATTGTGACGTCACAGTAGGCTCAGGTGGCGACGACGTCAACGAGCGGAGCGACGACCCCGACAGCGAGGTCCACGCCCTAGGGTGCGACCACCGGGGCGGCGACATCGAGAGGAGCACGACGTGGCGGCCGAGTCGCTCGCTGCGCAACTGAGGCATAAGCACTCCGAGATGATGATCTCGGAGGTGACTGGCGTCGCGCTACGGCTGTTCGAGGCGCGCGGGTTCGACGCTGTCACCGTCGACGAGGTCGCGGCGACCGCCCAGATCTCGGTGCGGACCTTCTATCGCTACTTCCCCGCCAAGGAGGACGTGCTCCAGGTCAACATCGACCGCCGGGCCGCCGCGCTGCGCCGCGCGCTGGCCGAACGGCCCGCCGACGAGGCGCCGCTGCGCTCGCTGCGCGCCGCGCTGGCCGACGTCGTGTCGGCCGAAGACCCCGTGCTCCGCCTCCGCTGGACCTCGGTGGTCGCCGCCACCCCGAGCGTCCTACCCGGCGTGCTCGGCGGCATCCAGCTCAAGAGCCTGCGGACGATGGCCGACTTCCTCGGCGCGCGGCTCGACCTGCCCAGCGACAGCCTGGTCCCGACCATGCTGGCCGCAGCCGTCGGCGGCGTCATCCAAGCCGCCTCGACCCAGTGGTTCGTCCACGGCGGCGACCTCGGGACCATGATCGCCGAGGGCATCGAGGTCCTCGAGCGCGGGATCGGCTCCGATCCGCAAGCCTGGTCGAACCACGCCAACCAGCCGAGGAGCCCCGGCCGGACCAAGCCTCCGAGCCGCCGCCGGCCGGAATAGACGAGAACCAGCGTCCGCTGCGTGCGTCAACGGTCCGCACCGACGACGGCGACGTCGTAAGGATCGAAGTACACGTCGCTCATGCCGGCCTCCCGAGGGTGCGAGCCAGCCAGCGCACCATGTCCTGGCGTGCCCAGCGGGTCAGATGTGTGTCGCCGGCGAGGTGATAGCCGTGGGGCGCGCCGGCGTAGACGTGCAGCTCGCAGGGGCACCCCGGCCTGGTTGAGGCGGACGGCCACCCGGACCGAACAGTGCAGGTCGGCGCAGGTGGGCGCGTACTACGGGTTCGTGTCGGAGGGGGGACTTGAACCCCCACGCCCTATTCGGGCACCAGGCCCTCAACCTGGCGCGTCTGCCAATTCCGCCACTCCGACGTGGCTGCCCGCGGTCCCGGGCAGGCGGACCACTCTAGCGCGCAGGTCCTGAGCACCCAATCAGCGGTTGCGGCGCCGGCGGCGCAGGAAGATGCTGGCCAGCCACAGGATCGTCAGGCCGATGACCGCGGGGGCCAGGCGCTTGGCGAGCGGGGCGCCGGCGGCGTCGAGGAGGTCGACCGGCTCGGCCTCGGGGGCGTTGACGATGCGGACCGCGGGGCCGGAGGTGCCGTTGAGGCGGTCCGCGGCGCTGCCGGAGCGGGGGGCGGTGGCCGTGGTGGGCTCGGCGGACGCATCCTCCAGGCTGCGGGTGGCGGCCGCGCCCTCGGAGGCGATGTCGAAGGGACCGGACGGCCGGGAGCCGGAGGCGGAGCCAGAACCGGAGGCAGAGCCGGAGGCGGACGCGGGGTTGCCGGACGCGGCCGTGTCGGTCAGCAGCTTGGACTCGAGGCAGTCGACGAACTGGCCCAGCAGCTTGCCCGAGACGTCCGCCAGGACGCCGCGGCCGAACTGGGCCACGCGGCCGGTGATGGTCAGGTCGGTCACCACCGCCACGTCGGTGCCGTCGCCGTCGGGCGTCATGGTGGCGGTGATGGTGGCGTTGGCGTTGCCCTGGCCCCGGGTCTCGCGGCCCTCGGCCCGGAGCACCACCTTGTGGGCGGCCTCGTCCTTCTCCAGGAACCGGGCGACGCCCTTGTACTGGGCGGTGATCGGGCCCACCTTGACCTTGACGACGCCGCGGTACTCCTCGCCCTCGATCTCCTGCAGCTGGGCGCCGGGCATGCACGGGGCGATGAGCTCGACGTCGGTGAGCACCTCCCACGCGCGCTCCACCGGCACACCCACCCTGAACTCGTTGGTCAGTTCCATGCCCTCACCTCGGGGTCAGCTCCATTCCCGGAGATCGTCCACCGTATCGATGTCGGCGGCGCGACCCGGACACGGTACTTCCACCACCAGGTCCGGTCGCCGTCTCATGACAACCCGTGCCCCCTCGTCCCCCACCCGGGGCAGCAGCGGCCACACCATGGACGTCAGCCGCACAGGGTTGCCCCGCTGTCCCTGGTATGTCGCCACCGCCACCGGGGCGGGCAGGGCCCGGGCCACGAGGCGCCACGCGTCGGCCAGGACCAGTGGCTGGTCGCCCAGGCCCACCAGCACGGTGGCATGGCCGTCGCGCCGGGCCTGGGTCACGCCCGCCTGCAGCGAGGTGGCGATGCCTTCGCGCCAGCGGTCGTTGCGCACGAAGCGCACGCGGTCGGCCACCAGCGGGGGCACGGGCAGGTCGGTGGCGCCGCGCACCACGTAGGTGGCGTCGAGCTGGGCGGACGCCGCCGCGTCGATCGCCCACTCGACCACCGTGCGCCCCAGATAGGGCGCCAGCAGCTTGTGCACGTCGCCCCCCGACTCCCGGAACCGGGAGCCTCCGCCGGCCGCCAGGACGATGGCCGCGGTGGTCATGCGCTAGCGATGGATCGGGCCGTCGGTGTCGCGCAGCGGCCGGGCGTCGGCCCGACCCGTGCGATGGGCGATGATCTCGGCGCAGATCGACACCGCGGTCTCCTCCGGGGTGCGGGCGCCGATGTCGAGCCCGACGGGCGCCCGGATGCGGCCCAGGGCGGCGTGGTCGACACCCGCCTCCAGCAGGCGCTTGACCCGGTCGGCGTGGGTCCGCCGGCTGCCCATGGCGCCGATGTAGCCGACGTCGGTGTCCAGCGCCGCCACCAGGGCGGGGACGTCGAACTTGGCGTCGTGGGTGAGCACGCACACCACGTCCCGCGTGGTGAGGGTCTGGCCCATCCGGCCCAGCAGCCGGTCGGGCCAGTCGACCACCACCTCGTCCGCTTGCGGGAAGCGGGCGCGGGTGGCGAAGACCTCACGGGCGTCGCACACGGTGACCCGGTAGCCGAGCACCTTGGCCACCTTGACCAGGGCGGCGGTGAAGTCGACCGCGCCGAACACGAGCATGCGGGGCGGGGGGGCGAAGCTCTCCACGAACACGGCCACCACGGCCTCGCGAGCCTCGCCGTGCTCGCCGTAGTGGCGTACCGCGGTGGTGCCCGCGGCCAGCTCACCCAGGGCGTCGCGGGCCACCACCCGGTCGAGGTCGGCGTCGCCGAGCGTGCCCCGCGGCGCGTCACCCGGTCGCACCAGGAGCTTGGCGCCCGCGCCCGGTCCCGCGATCACGGTGGCCAGCGCCACCGGCTGATCGACCCGCACGGCGGCGGCCAGGTCGTCGTACAGCGACGGCGCGCTCACCAGTCGAGGGGCTCCACGTAGAGGTGGATGATCCCGCCGCAGGTCAGCCCCACGGCGAAGGCGTCGGCGTCGCTGTACCCGAAGGTGACCATCTTGCGCTCGCCCGTCTCGAGGACCTCGAGCGCCTCGGTGACCACGGCCCCCTCGACGCAGCCGCCCGACACCGAGCCGACCACCTCGCCCCGCTCGTTGACGGCCATGGCTGCGCCGGGCAGCCGGGGCCCCGAGCCGTCCAGGTCCACCACCCGGGCGATGGCCACGCCCACGCCTTCCGCGCGCCAACGATCCAGATCGTCGAGCAGGTCTCTCATGCGCTGCGTCCTTCCTTCATCGGGCGATGACCTCGGCCAGCGCCTCCAGCGAGGCCACCGAGTGTCCCTCCACGAACTCGTCGACGTGCGGCAACGCCGCGGCCATGCCGCGGGCCAGCGGGGCGTAGCCGGGCGAGGCCTTGAGCGGGTTGACCCACACCAGCCGGTAGGCCACCCGGCGCAGCCGGGCGAGCTGCTCGCCCAGGACCGTGGGGTCGCCCCGGTCCCAGCCGTCCGACAGGATCACCACCACCGCGCCCCGGGCCAGCCCCCGGACGCCCCAGCGGTCGTTGAAGCGCCGCAGGCCGTCACCCAGGCGGGTGCCGCCCGCCCAGTCGGCCACCGCGCCGCCCGCCCGCCGCAGGGCCTCGTCGGGGTCGTGGGTGGACAGCTCGCGGGTGATGCGCGTGACCCGGGTGCCGAGGGCGAACACCTCGACCTGGCCCCGGCGCCGGGCCGCCACCGCGACGTGGGCGAAGCGGGCCAGCGCCCGGGCGTAGGGCTCCATGGACCCGCTCACGTCCAGCAGCACCACCAGCCGCCGGGGCCGGGTGCCGGGCTGGCTGGCGGCAGGCCGGATCACCTCGCCCGCGGTGCGAAGGGACCGGCGCACGGTGCGCCGCAGGTCGGGCGTGCCCCGCCCCGCGGGCGCGGGCCGGCGGCGACGGGAGCGGCGCAGGGAGGCGTGGACCCGCAGGTCGGCCATGAGCCGGTGGGCCTCGGCCAGCTCGTCGGGCGTGCAGGTGGCCAGGTCCCGGTGGCGGAGGATCTCGGTGGCGCTCCAGCGCACCGCCCGCACGTCGGCGGGCGAGGGCCCGGCATCGTCGCCCTCGTCGGGGAGGTCGGGGTCGTCCACCTCGAGCCGGATCTCCACCGCCCGCGGCAGCACGGTGGGCGGGGCCGGAGCGGCGCCGCCGAACACGGTGCCGAAGGCCCGATCGTACGCGGGGATGTCCTCGGGTCTCAGGACCAGCGTGGCCCGGCCCGCCCAGTACGCACCGCCCGGCGAGGACCCCGCGGCCGCCAGCGCCCGGGCGTAGACCACGGTGGCTCCGGTGGGCACGCGCACGCCTTCCCGCCTGAGCGTCAGGACGAAGGCCACGGCCAGCTCGTCCAGCTCAGGCACTCCGGGCCACCGCCTCCCGGACCAGGGCCTCGATCCCCCGGTCCCGCACCCGCTGGCCGTCCTCGTGGTACTTCACCACCGACCCCAGGGTGGCGGCCGCAGCCGCGGGATCGAGCGTGGTCTGGCCCAGCAGCGTCAGGGCCCGGGCCCAGTCGATGGTCTCGGCGATGCCCGGCGGCTTGTACAGGCCCAGCGTGCGGATCTCGCTCACCGCCTCGGCCACCTGGCGCGCCAGCTCGCCGGCCACCTCGGGCGCCCGCAGCCGCACGATGGCCAGCTCTCGCTCCACGTCGGGCTGGTCGACCCAGTGGTACAGGCAGCGGCGCTTGAGGGCGTCGTGGACGTCCCGGGTGCGGTTGGAGGTGAGCACGGTGACCGGCGGGACCTCGGCCCGCACGGTGCCCAGCTCGGGGATGGTCACCGCCCAGTCCGACAGCAGCTCCAGCAGGAACGCTTCGAACTCGTCGTCGGCCCGGTCGATCTCGTCGATCAGCAGCACGGGCGGCGGGTGGTCCTCGGGGGTGTAGAGCGCCTGGAGCAGGGGCCGGCGCACCAGGAAGCGCTCGTCGTACAGCTCGCCTTCCAGCGTCTCCGCCGCGGTGGCCGCGGCGCGGCCCGCGGCCTCGGCCGCCCGGAGGTGCAGCAACTGGCGGGCGTGGTCCCATTCGAACAGCGCCTGGGCCGAGTCGATGCCCTCGTAGCACTGGAGCCGGACCAGCCGGCCGCCGGTCCAGGCGGCGAGGGCCTTGGCGATCTCGGTCTTGCCCACGCCCGCGTCGCCCTCCAGGAACAGGGGGCGCTGCAGGCGCAGGGCGAGGAAGACCGCAGTGGCCAGGCCCTCGTCGGCCAGGTAGTCGTGGGCCGCCAGCCCGTCGACGACGGACTGGACGTCGGTGGCGATCGGCGGCCCCGGGTCTGACATGGGCATCAGCCTACGAGCAGGTGCCCGGGACCGAACGAACTGCCGTCAGGCGCCCGCTGCCTGGAGAGCCCTCCGGGTGAGCACCTCCGCCAGGTGGCGCCGGTACTCGGGGCTGGCGTTGAGGTCGGCGGGCGGGTCGGCACCCTCCGCGGCCCGAGCGGCGGCGTCGGCCGCTCCCGAGCCTGACCGCAAGGCGTCCTCGACGCCCGCCGCCCGCAGCGGCAGCGAGCCCATGTTGACCAACCCGACCCCCGGGCCGCCCGAGCCGTTGGCCAGCACCGCGGCCACGCCCACGATGGCCCAGTCCTGGGCCCGGCGGTTGAACTTCTCGAACGCCCACCCGGCGCCCGCGGTCGCCGGGACCCGGATCTCGGTGAGCACCTCGTCGGGCGCCAGCGCGGTCTCCAGGAAGCCGGTGAAGAAGTCGTCGGCCGCGATGGTCCGCTCGCCACCGGGGCCCCGGGCCACCAGCGTGGCCCGCAGCGCCAGCAGCGCGGCGGGCAGGTCCGACGCGGGGTCGCCGTGGGCGATGGAGCCGCCCACCGTGCCCCGGTGCCGCACCTGGGGGTCGCCGATCTGGCCGGCCACATGGGCCAGCAGGGGCACCTGCTCGCGCAGCAGGTCGGACTGGGCCGCGTCGTGGTGGCGGGTCAGCGCGCCGATGCGCACCTCGCCGCCCTCGCCCTGCACGTAGGACAGGTCGCCGATGCCGCCGATGTCGATCAGCACGGCCGGCGCCGCCAGCCGCAGCTTCATGAGCGGCAGCAGCGAGTGGCCGCCGGCGATCAGCTTGGCGTCCTCGCCGTTCTGCGTGAGCAGGCCGATGGCCTCGTCCACCGAGCCGGCCCGCTGGTAGTCGAACGCTGCCGGGATCACGACTCCCCCTTTGCTGCCTGGATCGCGGACCACACCCGCTCGGGATGGGCCGGCATGGCCATGTCGGTGATGCCGAGGTGGGACAGGGCGTCGACCACGGCGTTGATGACGGTCGGAGCGGCACCGATGGTGCCCGCCTCCCCGATGCCCTTGACCCCGAGCGGGTTCGTGGGGCTGGGCGTGACGGTGTGATCCAGCTTGAGGCTGGGCAGCTCGGCCGCGCTGGGCACCAGGTAGTCGACCATCGTGGCGTTGCGGAGGTTGCCGTCCTCGTCGTAGATGGCCTCCTCCCACAGCGCCTGGGCCACGCCCTGGACGATCCCGCCGTGGAGCTGGCCCTCGACGATCATCGGGTTGACCTGGGGCCCGCAGTCGTCGACTGCGGCGTAGTCGATCAGCTCGACGCGGCCGGTCTCCTCGTCCACCTCGACCACGGCCACGTGCGTCCCGAACGGGAAGACGAAGTTGGGCGGGTCGTACGTGACCGTGGCCTGGAGGTTGGGCTCCATGCCGTCGGGCAGGTTGTGGGCGGTGAACGCCTCGAACGCCGTCGCCTGGATCGGCATGGCCTTGGCCGGCGTGCCCCGCACCGACAGCTCGCCCGCGGTCAGCTCGATGTCGTCCTCGGACGCCTCGAGCTGGTGGGCGGCGATGGCCTTCGCCTTGGCGATGACCTGGTCGGTGGCCATGGCCACCGCCACCCCGCCCACGGGCAGCGAACGGCTGCCGTAGGTGTCGAGGCCGAGGGGGCTGATGGCCGTGTCCGAGTGCAGCACCTCCACGCTGTCGGGATCGATGCCCATGCGGTCGGCGACGATCTGCGACCACGTGGTCTCGTGGCCCTGCCCGTGCGGCGTGGACCCGGTCACCACCTGAACGCTGCCGGTGGGCAGCATCCGCACCGTCGCCGCCTCCCAGCCGCCGGCGCCGAAGTTGAGCGAGGCCAGCACCCGGCTGGGCGCCAGGCCGCACATCTCGACATAGGTGGTGATGCCGACGCCCAGGTGCTTGGTCTCCCCCGCGTCCCGGCGGCGCTGCTGCTCGGCCCGAATGCCGTCGTAGCCGACGAGCTCGAGCGCCCGGTCCAGCGTCGGGGCGTAGTTGCCCGAGTCGTAGGTCAGGCCGGCGATCGACTCGTAGGGGAACCGGTCGGGCGTGATGTAGTTGCGCCGGCGGATCTCGGCCCCGTCCACCCCCACCTGGCGGGCGAGGGCGTCCATGGCCCGCTCGATGGCGTACGTGGCCTCGGGACGCCCCGCGCCCCGGTACGCGTCGGTGGGCGTCTTGTTGGTGAACACCCCGGTGCACTCGAAGTGGTAGGCGGGCACGTCGTAGACGCCGTGATACAGGAAGGCGCCGAGCAGCGGGATGCCCGGCGTCACCAGCTGCAGGTAGGCACCCATGTCGGCGGTGAGATTGGCCCGCACGGCCGTGACCTTGCCGTCGGCGTCGGCAGCCAGCTCCATGTGCTGGATCTGGCCCCGGCCCTGGATGGTGGCGACCGCGTTCTCGGACCGGCTCTCGGTCCAGCGGGTGGGGACGCCTAGGCGCCGGGCCACCGCCACGGCGATCAGGTCCTCGGCGTAGACGTTGAGCTTGGACCCGAAGCCGCCCCCCACCGACGGAGCGACCACCCGCACCTTGTGCTCGGGCACCCCGCACACCGCGGCGATCTGCACCTTGAGGATGTGGGGGATCTGCGTGGCCGAGTAGAAGGTGAGGTCGCCGCCGTACACGCCGGGGACCGCCGCCACGCCCCGGGGCTCGATCGCCTCGGGGATCAGCCGCTGCTGCACGTAGGTCTCGCTGACCGTGTGCGCGGCGTCGGCGAAGGCGGCGTCGACCGCGGCGGGGTCGGGCGACAGCGTCCAGGTGTAGCTGCGGTTGGTGCCGAGGGCGTCGTGGATGACCACGCTGTCGCCCGCGGCCTCCTCCAGGTCGGACACGGCGGGAAGGGGGTCGTAGTCGACCACCACGGCGTCGACCGCGTCGGCGGCGCCGTAGCGGCTGTCGGCCACGACCACCGCCACGATGTCGCCCACGTAGCAGGCTTTGCCGGTGGCGATCGGCCAATGCTCGGGCGCCTTCATGTCGTCCGTGACCGGCCAGGCGCACGGCATGGGCGACAGGTAGGAGTCGTTCAGGTCCTCGCCCGTGAGCACCTGGCGGACGCCGGGCATGGCCAGCGCCGCGCTGGTGTCGATGTTCCCGATGCGGGCGTGGGCGAACGGGCTGCGCACCATGCCCAGCCACAGCGCCCCGGGGATGGCGAGGTCGTCGACGAAGCGGGCCTCGCCCGTGAGCAGCCGGGCGTCCTCCTTGCGCAGGAGGCGCTGCCCGAAGGCTCCGCCCGACGCCGCGGTGGTCTCGTCGGTGGCGGTCATGCCGGTACCTCACCCGCCGCGGCCAGCACGGACCGCACGATGTTGTGGTACCCGGTGCAGCGGCACAGGTTGCCTTCCAGCCCGACCCGCACGTCCTCCTCGCTGGGATGCGGGTTCTCGGCCAGCAGCGACACCGCGGCCATGACCATGCCCGGCGTGCAGAAGCCGCACTGCAGGCCGTGCTCGGTGTGGAACGCCTGCTGCATGGGATGCAACGTGGCGTCGCCGTTGCGGGCGCCGGCGGTGGCGGCCAAGCCCTCGATGGTGGTGACCTCGCGCCCGTCGGCCTGGACCGCCAGCATCGTGCACGACTTGACCGACTCGCCGTCGAGCAGGACGGTGCACGCCCCGCACGACGACGTGTCGCACCCGACGTTCGTGCCGGTGAGACCCAGGTCGTCTCGGAGGTAGTGGACGAGCAGCCGGCGAGGCTCGATCTCGGAGGACCGATCCTCGCCGTTGACGGACAGGGTGATTCTCACCGTGACCCCTCCCGTGTAAGCCTGACTCCGGCTGTGACGACCGTCATCCTGCCCGCTCTGCGAGCAGCTTGCTTGCCGAATCGTGAATTCAGGCGGAGGAGGACTGAATGGCGCGCCAGACCCGTTCGGGCGTGCACGGCATGTCCACGTGGCGCACACCCAGATGGGCCAGAGCGTCACATACCGCGTTCTGCACCGCGGGGGTCGAGCCGATGGTGCCGGACTCGCCGATGCCCTTGGCCCCGAGTGGGTTGACCCAGGTAGGGGTGGCGAAGTCGACCAGCTCGAACGACGGCAGCTCGGCCGCCGAGGGGAAGGCGTAGTCGGCGAAGTTGGTGGTCAGCGGGTTGCCGTCGGCATCGAAGGCCACTTCCTCGAACAGCGCCTGGGCTGCGCCCTGGGCCAAGCCACCGTGGCGCTGGCCCTCGGCCAGCAGCGGGTTGAGGACCCGGCCGGCGTCGTCGCACGCCACCAGCCGGACCAGGCGGGCCTCGCCGGTCTCGGTGTCCACCTCGACCACCGCCACGTGCGTGCCCGACGGGTAGGTCGGCTGCTGGGCGTTGAAGTCGGCGTCGGCGGCGAGGCCATCGCCGGCGGCCACGACATCGGCCCACGAGCGGGCCACCGTGGGCGTCCCCACCACGTGGAAGACGCCGCGGTCGGTGTCGAGCACCACGTCCTCGGCCGGCGCCTCCAGCAGGTCGGACGCCCGGCGCCGAGCCTCCTCCACCACCTCCACGGCCGCGGCCCGCACCGCCGAGCCCCCCAGCTGGAGCGAGCGCGACCCCATCGTGCCCCCGCCCCGGGCCACGTGGTCGGTGTCGCCATGAAGCACCCGGACGCGCTCCAGG
The DNA here is from genome assembly GCA_046734715.1 of Actinomycetota bacterium. Lineage (GTDB taxonomy): Bacteria > Actinomycetota > Acidimicrobiia > Acidimicrobiales > VFJN01 > ZC4RG19. Next base: position 12,201 of record JBKPRV010000475.1, read on the forward strand.
GGCACGCCCAGCTGGTCGGACGCCAGCATGGAGAAGGCGGTGGCCAGGCCCTGGCCGTGGGGCGAGCTGCCGGTGTACACGACCACGTCGACGCCGTCGCCGTCCACGCGGGGGTGGACCTCGACCCGACCGAACTCCGAGCCGGCCACCGGGCCGCCGGTGATCTCGACGTAGGTGGACAGGCCGATGCCCAGCGCCATCCTCTCGCCCGCCTCCCGGCGGCGCCGCTGCTCGGCCCGCAGGTCGTCGTAGCCGGCCGCGCCGAGTGCGGCCTCCAGCGTGCCGAGGTAGTCGCCGCAGTCGTAGCTGACGCCAGTGGGCATGGCGTGGGGCTCATCGAACGCAGGCAGCAGGTTGCGCCGGCGCACCTCGGCGGGGTCGAGGCCGACCTCGGCCGCGAACAGGTCGACGGCCCGCTCCACGGCGGCGGTGGCCTCGGGCCTGCCCGCGCCCCGGTACGCCCCGGTGGGCACGGAGTTGGTGACCACGGACCGGACCTCGCAGGTCACCGCGGGGATGCCGTACGTCCCCGCCGCCATCATGCGGGTGAGGCCGGGCAGCAAGGCCCCGATGGCCGGGTAGGCGCCGGCATCCTGGGTGATGGCCAGGTGGTAGGACTCGATCGTGCCGTCCCGCCGACCTCCGATGGTGATCTCCTGGTATTGGGCCCGCCCGTGCACCATGGCCACCATGTTCTCGCTGCGGGTCTCGACCCAGCGCACCGGCCGGCCGCAGTGGCGGGCCAGCCAGCCCAGCAGCACGTCCTCCGGGTGGCAGGAGGCCTTGGCCCCGAACCCGCCGCCCACGTCGGGCGCGATGACCCGCACCTGGTCCGCGTCGAGCCCATAGGTGGCGACGAGCTGGTCCCGTACGCCGTGGGCGCTCTGGGTGGAGGCCCAGTGGATCAGCCGGCCGTCGACCCAGGCCGCGGCCGAGGACCGGACCTCGAGCGGGCACGGAGCCACCCGCTGGTTGACGATGGCCTGGCGGACCCAGACCTCGCACGCCTCGGGCCCCTCACCCTCGGCGGGCTGGTCGCCGAAGGCCATCACCTGGTTGGTGCCGAGCTCGGGGAACAGCAGCACCTCCCCGTCGGCCGCGGCCCGCGGGTCGATCACCGCCGGCAGCGGCTGGTAGTCGACGGCCACCAGCTCGGCGGCGTCCGCGCCCTGCTCGGGGGTCTCGGTCAGCACGACGGCCACCGGCTCGCCCACGAACCGGACCCGGTCGCGGGCCAGCAGCGGGCGAGCCATGTCCCGGTTGGCCTGGCCCGGGATCGGCCTCAGGTCGACGTCCGCCCCGGTGACCACCGCCACCACGCCCGGCGCGGCCAGGGCGTCGGACGCGTCGACGCCGGTGATCTCCGCGTGGGCGAGCGTGGCCCGCACGTAGGTGGCGTGCACCGCCCCGTCGAGCCGGGGGTCCTGCAGATCGGCGAGGTAGCGGCCGCCCTCGGTGAGCAGGCGCGAGTCCTCGATGCGCAGGACGCGGTGGCCGAGGATGCTCATGGCTCGGGCTAGCCGAGCATGAGCGACAGGGCCACCACCGTGAAGCCCCAGACCAGGGCGATCACCACGGTGATGCGGTCCAGGTTGCGCTCCATGACCGTGGAGCCCATGGCGCTGGCGCCCATGCCCCCACCGAACATGTCGGACAGGCCGCCGCCCTTGCCGCTGTGCAGTAGCACCAGGACGATCATGAGCAGCGAGGCGGTGACGTTGAGCACAGCGGTGATGGCGGTGAGCACGGTCGTCAAGTCTCCTGCAGGGTTGACCGGGCGGTCAGCCTAGCGGCCGGCCGGCGGCGACGCAGATCTGCGGCGGCGACGGTGTGGCCGTTCACCGGGAGGACCTTCCAGGGCGGTCCGGGCCTAGCTGAGGCTGCGCCCTCGCAGCCGTGGCCCGAGCGGCCCGGCGCCTTTGGCGCCAGGAGCGGGAAACACGGTGGCCGTTCACCGCGAGGACCTTCCGGGACGGTCCAGGTCCTGGTGATCGCCGGTGCGGAGGTGGCACGAGGCCAGGTGGTCGGGGTCGAGGGCCTCGGGGAGCAGCCGGGGCACCTTCTCGTCACACACGCCCGGCACCGCGATCGGGCAGCGGGTGTGGAACGGGCAGCCCCCGAGCGGGTCGAGCAGGCTGGGCAGCTCGCCCCTGAGCCGGTGGCGGACGCGGGGCGCCTCCGGGTCCGCCACGGGGATGGCCGACAGCAGCGCCTCGGTGTAGGGGTGCACGGGGGTGCCGAACACCCGGTCCCGGCTGCCGATCTCGACGATGCGGCCCAGGTACATGACCGCCACCCGGTCGCACAGGTGCTCGACCACGGCCAGGTCGTGGGCCACGAACAGCAGCGTGAAGTCGAGCCGGGCCTGGAGGTCGCGCAGCAGGTTGAGGATCTGCGACTGGATCGACACGTCGAGCGCGGACACCGGCTCGTCGGCCACCAGGAAGCGGGGCTGGACCGCCAGCGCCCGGGCGATGCCCACCCGCTGGCGCTGGCCGCCCGAGAACTGATGGGGGTAGCGGCGGGCGTGGTACGACTCCAGGCCCACCAGCTCGAGCACCTCGGCCACCCGGTCGCGCCGGGCCGCGGGGGGCACCCCCTGGGCCCGCAGCCCCTCGGCGATGGAGTCGCCGATGGTGGCGCGGGGGTCGAGCGACGAGAACGGGTCCTGGAACACGATCTGCATCTGGCGGCGCAGCGCCTGGAGGTCACGACCCTTGGCCCCCACCACGTCGCGCCCGTCGAAGGTGACCGTGCCCTCGTCCGCGGCCAGCAGGCCCAGCAGCACCCGGCCCAGGGTGGACTTGCCGCAGCCCGACTCGCCGACCAGGCCGATGGTCTCGCCCGGGAAGATGTCGAGGTCGACCCCGTCCACCGCCCGCACCTGGCCGACGGCGCGGCCGAACACGCCGCCCCGCACGTCGAAGATCTTGACCACCCCCCGGGCCGACAGGAGCGGCGTGCGCTCGGCCTCGATCGGGGCGTCGGACACCTGGGCCACGGTCACCGGCGCCCCACCTCCACGGCCACCTCGACCGGTTCCTCCTCGGCATCGCTGTGCAGGAAGCACCGCACCTTGTGCCCGGGCGCCACCTCCACCAACGCCGGCAGCGCCTCCGTGCACCGGGTGAGGCCGAGCTCCTCGCGGGGCCGGCAGCGGGGGGCGAAGCGGCACCCCACCGGCAGGTCGATCAGGTTGGGCACCCGGCCCGGGATCACGTCGAGCCGGTCCCGCCGCTGGCCGATGACCGGCACCGAGCCGATCAGGCCCTGGGTGTAGGGGTGGCGGGGGTCGCGGAACAGGGTGCGGGTGGTGGCCTCCTCCACGATCTGGCCGGCGTACATGACCGCCACCCGGTCGCACAGCTCGGCCACGATGCCCAGGTCGTGGGTGATGAGCACGATGGCCATGCCCACCTCGGCCTGGATCTCCCGCATGAGGTCGAGGATCTGGGCCTGGATGGTGACGTCGAGCGCGGTGGTGGGCTCGTCGGCGATGAGCAGGTCGGGGTTGCCGGCCAGCGCCATGGCGATCATGACGCGCTGGGCCTGCCCACCGGAGATCTCGTGGGGGTAGGCCCGCGACCGCTGCTTGGCGTCGCGGATGCCCACCTTGCCCAGCATCTCGCGGGCCCGCTCCCAGCCCACCTCCCGCTTGGCGCCCTCGTGGACCTCGTAGACCTCAGAGATCTGGAAGCCGACCCGGTACGCGGGGTTCAGCGACGAGATGGGCTGCTGGAAGATCATGGCGATGCGGCTGCCCCGCAGCGCCCGCAACTGATCACGGGAGGCGGCCCGCAGGTCCTGGCCGTCGAAGGTGACGCTGCCGTCGACCACCCGTCCGGGCTGGTCGACCAGGCCCATGACCGACAGGAACGACACGCTCTTGCCCGAGCCAGACTCCCCCACCAGGCCCAGCACCTCGCCCTTCTGCACGGTCAGGTCCACGCCGTCGACCGCCTTGACCACGCCGTCGGCGGTGAAGAACCACGTGCGCAGGTCCCGCACCTCCAGCAGCGGCTCGCCCGGCTCGTCCCGGGGCTCGGGCTCGATGGCGTCGACCGCGTCGCTCACTTGTTCAGCCTCGGGTCGAGAGCGTCGCGCAGGCCGTCGCCGATGAGGTTGAAGGCCAGCACGTTCAGCATGATCATCAGGCCCGGGTAGAAGACCAGGTGGGGCGAGGTGAAGAGCTGGTTGCGCTCCAGCGCCAGCATGCGGCCCCACTCGGCCCGGTCCGGGTCGCCGCCCAGGCCCACGAACGACAGGGCCGCCAGCTCCAGCACGGCGGTGGCGATGCCGAGGGTGGCCAGCACCACCAGTGGGGTCAGCGAGTTGGGCAGCACCCGGTGGGACAGGATGCGGTGCCGGCGCACGCCCAGCGCCATGTCCGCGGCCACGAAGTCCTGCTCGCGCACGGAGATGACCCGCGAGCGGACCACCCGGGCGTAGACCGGGATGGTCACCACCGACACCGCGATGACCGCGTTGAACAGGCCCGGTCCGCGAGCCGTCACGATGGCGATGGCCAGCAGCAGCGCGGGGAACGCCAGCATCACGTCCATCACCCGCATGACGCCGTTGTCGAAGCGGCCCCCGATGAAGCCCGACACCAGGCCCGCGAACGTGCCGATGAGCACCGCGAACGACACTGCGGCCACGCCCGCCACCAGCGACACCCGGGCGCCGTAGAGGACGCGGCTGAACTCGTCCCGGCCATTGCCGTCCAGCCCCATCAGGTGCTGGGGCTCGTCGCTGGGGCACGAGAACCCGTTGGACTCGAGGAAGGACTTGACCTGCTTGAACACGGGGACCTCGGGGATCCACCCCACGCTCACGTGGATGCAGGGCTCGGCCCGGGGTCGCAGCCCCTCGGAGGAGATCAGCACCTCCAGCTCGCCGTAGGGCGCCAGCAGCGGGGCGAAGATGGCGATGAACACCAGGAACCCGAGGATCACCGCCCCCAGGCGGGCCGAGCGCTTGCGGAAGGTCTCCCGCATGGCGTCGCGCCACAGGCCCCGCTCCCGGCGGCCGGGGGCGGCCTCGACGACCTTGGTCTCGCTGAGGGGGATCTCCTCGATGGCCATGTCAACCCACCCTCACCTTGGGGTCGAGCACCCCGTAGAGGATGTCGGTCAGCAGGTTGATGACGACGAAGGCCACCGCCACCACCAGGGTGAAGCCCTGGACCACGAAGTAGTCCCGCCCCGAGATGGCGTCGAACAAGGTCTTGCCGACCCCCGTGATGTTGAAGATCGTCTCGGTGAGGATGGCCCCGCCGAGCAGCGTGCCCAGCGACAGGCCGATGACGGTCACCACCGGCAGCATGGAGTTGCGCAGGGCGTGGCGGCCGATCACCAGCCGCTCGGGCAGGCCCTTGGCCCGGGCGGTGCGCACGTAGTCGAGCCCGAGCACGTCCAGCAGGCTGGACCGCGTCATGCGGGCGATCACCGCCATGGCGATGGTGGACAGGGCGACCGCGGGCAGGATCAGGTGGCGCACCGCGTCCCAGAAGATGTCCCAGCGCCAGATCAGGATGGCGTTGACCGTGTCGATGTTGGAGATGAACTGGAACACCGGGTTCTCGGGCAAGCCCCACACTTCGTAGAACGGGTCGGGGATCACGCCCGCGGTGAGCTGGCCCGAGGCGGGCAGGGCCAGGAACGTGTCCGCCAGCTGCTTGGCGAAGATGTATTGCAGGATCAGGCCCAGCACGAACACGGGGATGGACACACCCAGGTTGGCGCCCACCACCGTGGCGACGTCGGTCTTGGAGTTGTGGCGCGAGCCGGCCAGCACGCCCAGCGGCACGCCCACGATCACGGCGATGAACAGCGCCGCCGCCGAGAGCTGGAGCGTCACCGGCAGGCGCTCGATCAGCAGGTCGGTCACGGGCTGGCGCAGGCGGATGGACTCGCCCAGGTCGCCGCTGAAGACGTCCCCGGCGTAGTGCACGAACTGGGTGATGATCGGGTCGTTGAAGCCGTAGCGCTCGTTGAAGTCGGCGCAGGCCTCCGGCGTGGCCCGCTCCTGGAGGGCCGCCTGGCAGGGGTCACCCGGGATGATCCGGGCGAGGACGAACGTGGCCAGCAGGATGCCGAACAGGACCGGGATGGCGCTGACGAGCCGGCGGAGGATGAAGCGCAACATGGGATGGGGCTGGCCGCGGGGGCCGGTGAGCGATCACCGGCCCCCGCATCTTGGCCGATGCGACCTGCGTCCTGCTCAGGCGGCAGGCTCAGGCGGCGGGTTCAGGAAGCCTCCGAACAAGGCCCCCCAGTAGGTGAAGAGGCCCTCCCGGCCGACGTGCAGCGGGTCCGCGGCGTCCCACTGCACCCGGTAGCTCTTGACCACGTCGTCCGCGTCGAACGCGCTGCCGTCGTGGAACTTGACGCCCTCACGCAGGGTGAAGGTCCACTCCGTCAGGTCGTCGTTGGACTCGTAGTCGGTGGCCAGCGACGGAACCACCTCGGTGCCGCCCACCTCGTAAGCGAGCAGGGACTCGTTGATCTGCTCGCAGACCCGCAGGGCCTCACCGTCCGTCTCGTCCGCGCAGTACAGCCCGGAAGGCTCGGCGTTCTGCATCCACACGAGCTGGTCCTGGCCCTCGATGGACATGGCCGAGAACTGCTCGTTCGACAGCGGGCTGGCGTGGGCGCCGTCGACCGAGGCCTTGAAGGCCACCGCCGAGCCGCCGTAGGCGATGGGCAGCGCCTGGGCGTGCTCCTTCAGCATCTCGTTGGCCTGGTTGTAGAGGTCGTTGCGGGCGTCCTCGTCGGTCGTGGAGCCGGCCTCGGACAGCACGTCGTGCAGCTCGGGGAACCCGGTGCCGAACTGCGGCGACGCGCCCTCACCGAAGTGGAAGTCCCAGAAGTTGGTGGCGTCCGGGAAGTCGGCGCCCCAGCCCAGCATGTAGAAGCCGAGGTTGCCGGCGTTGGCGTTGTCGATGAACGCCCCGTCTTCCTGCTGGTCCAGCTGCACCGTGATGCCCACCTGGGCGAGCTGGTCACGGATGTCGCTGGCCACCTGCGGCGGCTGGGGCAGGTAGCCGCGCACCGCGGCCCGATAGCTCAGCACGCCGAGGTCCACGCCGTTCGGGTAGCCGGCCTCGGTCAGCAGGCTGCGAGCCTGGTCGGGGTCGTAGGTGTAGCCGTCGGCCCCGTCCTGGTAGCTGGGGATGCCGGGCGGCACGAACTGGTCGGCCACCAGCGAGCCCTGCGGGTAGAAGTTGTCGACGATGCGCTGCTTGTCGATGGCGTAGCCGATCGCCTGGCGCAGCTTCTCGTTGTCGAACGGCGGCTTGTCGACGTTGAAGCCCAGGTAGAAGACGTTGAGCGGGTCACGCTCGATGAGCTGGAGGTTCGAGTCGTCCTCCACCGTGGCGAAGTCCTCGGTGCCGACGTTGTCGATGCCGTCGACGCTGCCCGACTGGAGCTCGACCAGCCGCTGGGCCGACTCCTCGCCCCACCGGAACACCACCGTCTTGGTGGGCGGCGCGTCACCCCAGTAGTCCTCGTTGGCGGTCAGCACGATCTGGTTGCCGCGCTCCCAGGTGTCGAGCTTGTAGGGGCCGGTGCCGATCGGGTTGTCGATGGGTGCCCCGCCGGTCTCCTCGAGCTGGTCCGCCGAGAAGATGCCCACCGCCGAGAACG
>JBKPRV010000476.1:0-7444 GCA_046734715.1 Actinomycetota bacterium
CGTCCAGCTCGTCCCGTCGGCCGACGAGCGGCCACCGCGTCGCCACGGCCATCAGGGCGAGCGTACCGGTACACGCGCCAAGGGTCCCGGACGGGGCTCGCCCGCAGATGAGCAACGCCTACTCAAAGCCGCGATGAGTAGAACACCCGGGGTCACCCAGGGGCGCCCCGGCGCTATGGTCCGGCCGCGCGCGCACGAACGCGCTCCGTCAGCGCAGAAAGGCGTGGGTCATGGTCGACGACGATCGCCGTGCCATCGAGCTTGAAGTGGAGGTCCCCGGCACCCCCGAGGCGGTGTGGCGGGCGATAGCCACCGGGCCGGGCATCTCGTCCTGGTACGTGCCCCACACCGTCGAGGAGCGGGAGGGGGGAGCGGCGACGGCGTCGTTCGGGCCGGGGCCTGAGATGCAGGTCCCGGGCCGGGTCGCGGCCTGGGAGCCGCCCCACCGCATCGTGTTCGACGGCGGCGAAGGGGTCGGCGGCCTGGCGTTCGAGTGGCTGGTCGAGGCCCGCGACGGCAGCCATTGCGTGGTGCGGCTGGTCAACACCGGCTTTGGCGAGGGTGGCGAGTGGGACGAGCAATACGACGGCATGACCGAGGGCTGGCAGCTGTTCATGCTCAACCTCCAGCTGCACCTCCAGCACTTCCCCGGCCAGACCGCCACCTCGGCGCTCCCCGTCGGGCAGTGGGCCGGGCCCCGCGCCGAGGCCTTCACCCGGCTCACGGACGCGCTCGGCATCCCCGCGGCGCCGGCGGTGGGCGACCGGGTCGCGGTCACCGCGCCCGATGCCCCCACGCTGGCGGGAACCGTGGTCGCCGCCGCCCCCTGGCGGCTGGCCCTGGTGGTGGACGAGCCGGCACCGGGCACGGCCTTTTTGGCGGTCGAAGGCGACGGCGAGCCGGTCAACGTGTCGATCTGGTCGTACCTGTACGAGCCCGGCGGCGCCGAGGCCGCCCAGCGCGACGAGCCCGCCTGGGCGAGCTGGCTGGCCGAGCGCGGCGTGCCCTCGAGCTGAGCATGCCGAACCTCACGCCCTAAGTGCAACCGATAGTTGCACGATTTCGCGGCACACTGGCCCGATGGCCGACTACGAGGAGATCCGCTACGAGGTCGACGACCCCGTGGCCACCATCACGCTCGACCGACCCCAGGTGCTCAACGCGTGGACCGACCGCATGGGCGCGGAGGTGCGGCACGCGGTGGCGGCGGCCGAGCACGATCCCCGGGTCGTGGGCATCGTCATCGCCGGCGCGGGGCGCGGCTTCTGTGCCGGCGCCGACATGAACACGCTGACCGCCATCAGCGACGGCGAGCGCGGCGCCACGGTGATCCCGGCCGAGCTCGCCGCCGATCCCGGCGACCCGGGAGCGGGCGACGACCTGCGGGGCGGGGAGTACACGTACCTCCTGTCGGTGCCCAAGCCGGTGGTGGCCGCGGTCAACGGAGCGGTGGCGGGCATGGCGGTGCCCTTCGTCCTGGCCTGCGACATGCGGTTCATGGCCGAGGATGCGGTGCTCACGACCGCCTTCGCCCAGCGCGGCCTCATCGCCGAGTGGGGCCTGAGCTGGATCCTGCCCCGGCTGGTGGGCACCGCGGTGGCCCTCGACCTGCTGTTCAGCGCCCGCAAGGTCACGGGCCGCGAGGCGGCCAGCCTGGGGCTCGTCAACGCCGCGCTGCCCGGCGACCAGGTGCTGGCCCACGCCCAGGACTACGTGCGCGGGCTCGCCCAGACCTCGTCGCCGGCGTCGATGGCGGTGATGAAGCGCCAGGTGTACCAGCAGGTCCACGCCGGGCTGTTCCCGGCCGAGCGCGAAGCCCGCCGCCTCATGGTCGAGAGCTTCACCCGCCCCGACTTCCGCGAGGGCGTGCGCTCGTTCACCGAGAAGCGCCCACCCCGGTTCGAGCGCCTGACCTGAGCGTCGCGCCGCACACCGCCGCGGGCCGTCGCGCTCAGCGCAGGAGAGCGTGCGCGATGGCCACGAGCGGGACCAGCAGCAGCGCCTCGAACAGGATGGCCAGGTAGATCAGGCTGGCCAGGCAGCCGAACAGGGCTACAAGCAAGACGGCGATGACCGCCGTGAGCAGGATCCCCACCACCCAGCCGAGAGCCTTGAGCGCGGGGTTGTAGTGGGGCTCGAGCCCCCGGATCGGGTCGGCCTGGACGTAGGCGCCCATGGCGGCCAATCGCTCCACCCGCTTGCTCAGCTTCGGGAGGAAGTGGGCCAGCTCCGCGGCACTGGTGCCGGGCGCCGACGTGGCCGTGCCGGCACCACCGGCCTCGGCCGCATCGGCCTGGTCGAGGCTCGCCATGTCGCGGCGCAGGTCGACCGAGGCCGAATAGGCGGATTTGCTTCGCTCGACGAACGAGCGGTCGCCGGTCCAGATCTCGTCGCGGCGCCGCTCGAACGTCTTCATCGTGCGCTCGCGGGCCAGCTCGGGCCCGACCGCGAACAGGTGGGTCCACGGCCCGGGCGGGACCGTGGCGCCGTTGTCCCGCAGCTGGGTGAGGGCGCGGGCCAGCGCGTCGGGGTCGCGGGTCAGCTCCACCGCGGTGGCGTCGGCCAGCAGGCGCCGGCGGCGCCACATCGCCCCCATGATCGGCGCCACGATCAGCCCTCCCACCAGCATGCGGGTGAGGCTGTAGGCGATCGCGGCCACCAGGAACGGGAACTGCAGCATGAGCAGGCAGCCGTTGACCTTGTTGTCGTCGAGCGCTCCCAGCATGGCCAGCTCGGTCAGCTCGCCCGCCAGGAACTGCTCTTCGATGCCGTCGCCCCGGCGCGACCGGCGCCGGAACGTGAGGCGGAAGGTGCGCCACAGCACCCGCTGCGTCCGCCGGCTGAGCGGGGCGGCGAGCATGGCGCCGACCACGTCGAAGGCCTGGAACGCGGAGGCGATGACCATCGCCACCCGCAGGTCGCCGTTGACCGCCACGGCCAGCATGTCGGCGACGACGGCGCCTGTCTGCCGCCGGCCGAGCTGGTCGAGCAGACCCCGCGGCACGATGATCGTCACGTCACGAACCGAGCGGCCCGCCACCGCGGCGTTGGCGTCGGGCGAGTCGACCACCATGACCCGCGGCGGGGGCACCCCGGCGGCCAGGGCCATCTCCTCGACCAGGTTGACGAGCTGGCGCTCCTCCTGGTCGCCGCTCGGGGGCCGGGCCCCGGCGGCCAGCGCCACCGCGCCCGCGCCCGAGCGCAGCATGAGCCGGCGCACGCACAGCCAGATCAGGCTCATCGCCACCAGGCCGGGGACGAACAGGCCGAGACCTACGGCCAGCACCGTGGTGCCCGGCACGCTCACCGGCGCCTCGGGCTCCGTGCTCGTGCTGCCGGTCGACTCGACCAGCTCGCCGAGCTCGCTCACCGGGTCGGGCATGGGCGTCCACTCGTTGACCACGTCCACGCCGATCAGCCCGACCGCGGCGATGAACGGCGAGATGATCACGCTCACCGGCAGCCCGAGCATGAACACGGCCATCACCGACAGCAGCGAGAACCGCCAGCCGGCACGGCGGTGCCGCCGCTGGGCCTCGTAGAACGTCTCCCGCCGGTCCGCCCGGACGACCGCCATCGCCTGCTTCCTCCTGGTCCCCGGCCGCCGAAAGCACCCACAGGATCCCACGACCAGCGGCTGACCCGAGCGCGGGCGGGGGAATAGTCAAGTCATGGAAGTCACGCCGTCACCCACCCTCGAGCGCTTCGTCCAGACCAAGCAGGTGTTGCTCACCACCTACCGCAAGGACGGCACGCCGGTGGGCACGCCCGTGAACATCGCGGTGGTGGGCCCGGTGGCCTACGCCCGTACCTGGGACGCCACCGGCAAGGTCAAGCGGATCCGCAACAACCCGCAGGTCGAGATCGCCCCGTGCACCGGGCGGGGCAAGGTCACGGGCGAACCGCTGCGGATGACCGCCCGCATCATCGACGGCGAGGACGCCGAGCGGGCGGCCCGGGCCATCGACGCCAAGCACCCGATCCTGCAGGGCCGGCTCGTCCACTGGTACCACCGCTGGAAGCACCTGAAGACGACCCACATCGAGCTGACGCCCGCCTAGCGCGACACCTCCACGGCGGCCAGGTCGGCGTCGACCATGGACCGCACCAGCTCCTCGAAGCCGGTCCGGGGCTTCCAGCCCAGGACCGCCGCGGCGCGCGACGGATCGCCGATGAGCAGGTCCACCTCGGCCGGGCGGTAGAACTGCGGGTCCTGCACGACGTGCTGCTCCCAGTCGAGCCCGGCGTAGCCGAAGGCGACCTCGCACAGCTCGCGGATCGAGTGCGTCTCGCCGCTGGCCACCACGAAGTCGCCCGGCCGGTCGAGCTGCAGCATGCGCCACATGGCCTCGACGTAGTCGGGGGCGCTGCCCCAGTCGCGACGGGCCTCGAGGTTGCCGAGGCGCAGCTCGGTGGCCAGGCCAGCCCTGATGCGGGCCACCCCGTGGCTGATCTTGCGCTCCACGAACTCGAGCCCACGCCTGGGCGAGCCGTGGTTGAACAGGATGCCCGAGGTGGCGAACAGGTCGTAGCTCTCCCGGTAGTTCACGGTGATCCAGTGGGCGTAGAGCTTGGCCACGCCGTAGGGCGACCGCGGGTAGAACGGCGTCGCCTCGGTCTGGGGGACCTCGACGACCTTGCCGAACATCTCCGACGAGCTGGCCTGGTAGAAGCGGATGTCGGGATCGACCTGGCGGATCGCCTCGAGCATGCGCACCGCGCCCAGGGCGGTGACCTCGCCGGTCAGCACGGGCTGGCCGAAGCTGGTGACCACGAAGCTCTGGGCGGCCAGGTTGTAGACCTCGGTGGGCCGGTGCTCGGCCACCGCGGTGACCAGCGAGCTCTGGTCGAGCAGGTCGCCCGGCACCAGCGTCAGGCGCTCCTGGATGTGGGCGATGCGCTCGAAGTTGAGCGTCGAGCTGCGCCGCACGAGACCCACCACCTCGTAGCCGTGGTCGAGCAGGAACTCGGAGAGGTAGGAGCCGTCCTGGCCGGTGATGCCGGTGATGAGGGCCCGTCGTGGTGAGGTCATGGCTGCGGTTGTACCGAGCGGTCGACGCCCTGTCTGCTAAGCCACTTGGCATCGCCGCGGAATCGTTCGGACGCCGGGTGGCCAAGCAGCGGGCCGAGCTGGGCTGGACCCAGGGCCGGCTGGCCCAGCGCGTGGGCCTGTCCCGGGTGGCGCTCTCCCACATCGAGGCCAACCTGACGGTGCCGAGCGAGCGGACCGTCACCCTGCTGGCCGGCGTGTTCGGCTGCGAGCCATGCGCGCTGGCCGCCGGCACCGACTACCCGCCGGCCAAGGCCGAGCGCCTGCCGCTGGTGACGGCCCGGCACACCGAGGTGGACCACCAGCTGGCGGTGCTCGACGCGGTGCTGGCCACCGTGGCGCGGATCCCCACCCCGGACCGGGACCGGCTCGCGGCCGAAGTGCGCGCCGAGTGGCGGGCCCGGCTGGCGGACCTGCTGGCGGCGTGCGACGACCCGAGCGAGCGGCAGCGGGTGCGGGCCGCGCACAGTTCCCTGGCCCGCTAGAGGCGCTTGGCGAACCAGTGGTGGGCGTAGGACTCGTCGTTGAACGCCTCGACCTCCTCGTACCCGCTCGAGCGGTACAAGGCGATGGCCTCGGTGAGGACGCGGTTGGTCTCCAGGCGGATGGTGTGGGCTCCGCCGGCTGCCGCCTGCTCCTCCAGGGCGGCGAGCAGCCGGCGCCCGACCCCGAGGCCCCGCACGGTGGGCGCCAGCCACATCCGCTTGATGAGGGCGGTGCCGCCCGGCTCGAACATGAGCATGGCGCTGCCCACCGGCTCGTCGCGCCGGGCGGCCAGCAGGACGGCGCCGCGGGGCGGCCGTAGCTCCTCGGCCGGGGTCGCCATGCTGCGGCCCGGCTCGAACCCGCCGTCGAAGCGCTGGTCCAGCTCGGCGAAGTACTCGCTCAGGCAGTAGCGGGCCCGCTCGTCGGTGGGGTCGACCACCTCGAAGTGGATCAGCGCCGCGATCAGCAGCCGCTCGACCTCGCTCATGGCGGCCACCAGCCGGTCGCGGTGGTGCTCGTCCAGGGGCTCCAGCAGCGACCAGGCCAGCTCATCGGCCCGCCGGTCCAGCTCGACCCGCTCGCGCACGCCGGGCTCGGTGAGCCGGGCGGTGCGCACGCGCTTGTCGGCGGGGCTGGGGGCCACGCTGACCAGGCCGTCGGCCTCCAGCGAGCGCAGCAGCCGGCTGAGGTAGCCGGAGTCGAGGTCGAGCGCGGCCCGCAAGCGGCGCACGTCGCACCCGCGCTCTCCGATCTCCCACAGCAGCCGGGACTCGCCGAGCGGCCGGTCCCGGGCCAGGAAGTGGTCGTCCAGCGCCCCCACCCGCTGGGTCACCGTCCGGTTGAAGGAACGAACCCGATCGACCAGCACACGATCCATTACCTGACTTTAGTCAGAGAAATGGCGATAGTGCGATGACTTCTCGCCCGGCCGGCGGTCTCTACCGGTATGACCATCACGTTCCCCGGAGAGTCGGCCGAGTACCGGGCGGCCCGCGACCGCCTGCTGGCCGAAGAGGTGGACCTGCGCCGCCGCATGGAGGCCGTGGCCGAAGCCCGCCGGGCCCTGCCCCCGGGCGGGGTCGTGCCCGAGGACTACGTGTTCCACGGCGCCGGGACCGACGGTGCGCCCACCACCATCCGCCTGTCCGAGCTGTTCGCCCCGGGCCGCGACTCGCTGATCATCTACAGCTTCATGTTCCCCCGCGACCCGGGCGACGACCGCCCGGCGCCCACCGAGGGACGGGTGGCGCGGCTGCCCATCCTGGAGACCCCGTGCCCGTCGTGCACCGCCCTGCTCGACCAGTTCGACGGGGCCGCCGACCACGTGGCGCCCCACGCCAACCTGGTGGCGGCGGCCAAGTCCCCGGTCGAGCGGGTCCTGGGCTTCGCCGAGGACCGGGGCTGGCACCGCCTCCGGGTCGTGTCCTCGCTGGGCACCAGCTACAACCGCGACTACCACGGCGAGTCGCCCGCGGGGGATCAGCGGCCGATGCTCAACGTCTTCCACAAGGACGGCGACACCATCCGTCACTTCTGGGGCTCGGAGCTGCTCTTCGCCCCCACCGACCCGGGCCAGGACCCCCGCCACCTGGGCACCGTCGAGCCGCTGTGGAACCTGATCGACTTCACGCCCGAGGGGCGGGGGCCCGACTGGGAGGAGCAGTACAGCTATCCCGAGCCGTAGTACCCTGGCGCCACCGCTCGTCGGGGGAGCGGCGTGACTCGCCGGAAGGTTGGAAGCCACCCCCTCAGACCGCCAAGCGCGCTCGACGCGCCGTCCACCCGCGCGAGTCCGGGTGTCCGAGGTCATCATGAGGACACTCCCCGAATCCGCCAGCCTCGATCACCTGCGCCGCCAGGCCAAGGAGCTGCTGGCCATCCTCCGCCGCCGCGAGCCGAAGGCCACCC
>JBKPRV010000477.1:0-3034 GCA_046734715.1 Actinomycetota bacterium
ATCCAGTGGTCGCCGGCCTCGTGCACCGCTTCGATCTTGCAGTCGATCCAGGCCAGCACGCCCTGGAGCACGGGCGCCCCGTTGGCGATGGACGGCCGCCAGCCCATGCCGGAGAACTTGTCGTCGCCCTTGGCCGCGAACACCCGGGCGATCTCCTCCTGGTCCTCGGACAGGACGTTCACGCAGTAGTGGCCGGCCGCCTCGATGTGCGGGTAGCTGGTGGACGATTTGCCCGCGCAGAACATGACCAGCGGCGGGTCGAGCGACACCGAGGCGAACGACCCGACGCACAGGCCCACCGGCCCGTTCGCGCCCCTGGCCGTGATGACCGTGACACCGGTCGGGAAATGCCCCAGCACCTGCCGGAACCGGGCGCCATCGGTGGCGGACGAGGTCGACATGGCAGGCGGCTCACTCACGGCTGGCACCCTAGCGAGGACATGACGGCCCGTCAGACCTCCACCCTGCGGGCTCAGCCCCCGAAGCTGACGGTGAGCCCCTCGTAGGCCGCGACCACCTCGGAGAGCCCGGTGCCGGCCGCCCGCTCCCGGCCGTGCTCCAGCAGCCGGTCGACCGCGGCGTCGTCGTGGGCGGGGTCGTGGTGGAACAGGGCCAGGCGCTTGGCGCCCGCCTCGTTCGCCACGAACACCGCGTAGTCGACGGTGCAGTGGCCCCAGTAGTACTTCTGGGCGAACTCGTCGACGTTGTACTGGGCATCGTGGATGACGAGGTCGGCGCCGTCGCACAGCTCGAGCACCGCGTCACTCACCTCGTGGCTGCCGTCGTGCGGCATCTGGTGGTCGGCCACGTAGGCGACGATGGCGCCGCCCATCTCCACCCGGTAGCCGTTGTTGGCGCCGATGTGGGGCACGGGCCGCACCCGCACCTTGGCGCCGTCGATCTCGACGTCGCAGTCGGTCACGTCGTGGAAGGCGATCTGGCCGTACAGCTCCTCCACCGTGACCGGGAAGAACGGCGGCCGCACGAACTGGTGGAAGGCCTCGGCCAGCGACCCCGCCTCCTGCGGCGGGCCGTAGATGTCGAGGTAGGCGCCCGGGGCCAGGATGGGGGCGAAGAACGGCAGGCCCTGCACGTGGTCCCAGTGCATGTGGGTGACCAGGGCCGAGCCCTGGAACGACCCGTCGGTGGGCAGGGTGTGGCCCAGCTGGCGCAGCCCGGTGCCGAGGTCGAGCACGATCGGGTCGTGCCCCGGCGCGTCGAGCGCGACGCAGGACGTGTTGCCGCCGTAACGACGGTTCTCGTCGCACGGACAAGGGGTCGAGCCCCGCACACCGAAGAAGGAGACGTTCAGCAAGGATTCCCCTGTTCGCGCCACGAGCGCTCGAGCGACGTTACCCAAAGGGCGTGCCGCCAAGCGCTGGGTGTGACCACAATCACCGGCCGCGGCCGGGCCGGGGCGCCGGACATCGGTCGGTTAGCTTCACCCGGCATGACGGGAAGCACCGACGCGACGATCACCCAGGGGACGGTGGAAGCCGCCGGCCTGACGTTCGGCCACCTGTCCGCCGGCGACCTCGCCGACACCGCGAAACCCCTGGCCGTGTGCCTCCACGGGTTCCCGGACTCGGCGTGGACCTGGCGGCATCTGCTCCCCTCCCTGGCGGCGGCGGGCTACCGGGCGGTGGCGCCCTGGATGCGGGGGTATGCGCCCACGACGGTACCCAGCGACGGCCACTATCAGTCGGCGGTGCTGGGCCTGGATGCGTGCGCGCTGCATGAAGCGCTCGGGGGTGGCGACGACGCCGTGCTGATCGGCCACGACTGGGGCGCGCTCGCCGGCTACGCCGCGATGCACCACCCCGACACCCCATGGCGCCGGCTGGTGGCCATGGCCGTGCCGCCGCCGGCGGGCCTGGCCTCGGCCTTCTTCTCCTACGACCAGCTGCGGCGCTCCTGGTACATGTTCTTCTTCCAGCACCCGCTGGCGGAGCTGGCGGTGCCGCTGGACGACCTCGCGTTCTTGGACCGGCTGTGGGCCGACTGGTCCCCCGGCTACGACGCCGCCGAGGACCTGCCCCGGGTCAAGGACGCCCTGAGCGACCCGGCCAACCTGGCCGCCGCCATCGGCTACTACCGGGCGACGCTCGGCGGGGTCGGCCTCGACGACCGGCCCGAGGTGCAGGCCATCGACGCCGCGGTGAACGGGCCGGTCCCGGTCCCGACCCTGTACCTGCACGGTCGGGACGACGGCTGCATGGGCGTGGACCTGGCCGGCGCCGCGGGCGGCTCTCTGTCCGCGCCCGGGTCCCGCGTCGAGCTGGTCGACGGCGCCGGCCACTTCCTCCACGTGGAGCGACCCGATCTGGTGAACGACCTGGTGGTCGGGTTCGTTACGGAATCCAGCGGTTGAGCCGGCGCACCTGCACCGCCACCGCATTGAACCGGTCCCTCCGCAGCGCAGCACCTTCGCGCCGCACCTCGGCGGGGCGGTAGCGCAGCACGCGGTCGGCGTTGGCGAAGCTGACCCGGCCCTGGCTGTCCCAGCCGCCCCGGCCCACCTCGACCCACTCGTCCGCGTCGCGCTGGGCCGCGTGGTCCTTGCTCGACAGCGGCACCCCCAGCAGCTCGGGCCCCTCGTAGCCGATCACCAGCACGGGCCGGTCCTTGCCCTGCGTGGGGTCGTCTTCGTAGGGCACCCAGGCCCACACCACCTCGCCGGGGTCGGGGTCGCCGTCGCGCTCCGGTGCGTAGACGATGTCCGGACCGGAGGGCGGCCGCCTCCGGAGGCGGGCCACGAAGTCGCGCACGCGGGGCACGGTCGGAGGTTACGGCAGGCGGAGGACGTCGCCCTCCCGCACGGCCAGCCCGTCGGCCACGAGGCCCACGGCCACCCGGTCGGCCCGGGCGGGATCGCGAGGCCAGCCCATCGTGGCCGCCACCGCCGCGACGGGGACCGGTCCGGCGCACAGCGCCTCCAGCAGGCGGCCCCGGCCCTGGCGATCGGAGCCCTCGAACCGCGGCTGGCCGGTCCCCACCCCGGCCGATCCGTCGGCGGGGTCGGGCGGCGCCAACC
>JBKPRV010000478.1:0-5940 GCA_046734715.1 Actinomycetota bacterium
GGGCCGGCCAGGGCCACGTGCAGCCGCAGGACCGTGCCCGACGCGGTCGAGCGGATCTGCACCAGGTCGCACATGTGGTTGATGAGCCAGATCCCGCGCGAGTTGTCGGGGGTCGGCTCGGGGCGGCGCCGCCCCACGAGCGGGTCGCGGATGCGACCGTCGTCGGCCACCTCGCACACGACGTGGCCGTCCTCGGCCCACACCCGCACCGTGCCGTGGCCCTGAGCGTGGCGGACGCTGTTGGCGGCCGCCTCGCTGGCCGCCAGCACGAGGTCGTCCGCCCGATCGGGCGGCAGCCCCAACGCCTCCGCCTCGCCGCCGACGAAGCCACGCACCGCGTGCAGGTCGCGCAACGTGAACGGCAGTGTCCGGGCGCCGTCGGTGGGCGGGAGCGGCAGGGGCTCGGTGAAGGCGGCGTTGAGGCAGCCTTCCAGCGCGTACTGCGCCGCGATGGTGTCCGGCCGGCCGTCGGCGAACGGATGGCGCGACAAGGCCTGGTCGATCGCCGTCGGCGGCAGCGCCAGCGTGTCGTAGGGGCACAGCAGGAAGAAGTCGGGGTTGTCGCTGAAGGCGAGGTTCAGCAGCGCCTCGTGGTGCTGGAACTCGACCAGCGCCGCCGGGCTGAGCGTCGACCACACGGGCTCGCCCAGGCCCCGGACGGGTTGGCCGTCGGCCCCGTAGCTGTCCACGAAGTCGCGCCACACCGGGATGATCGTGCTCGGGTTGCGGCCCATCTCGTGCATGTCGACGAAGGAGACCCCGCCGGCCTCGGGCCCGAGGACGGCTTGCAGCTGCTCGATCTTGTCCGCGGCGACGGCCACCAGCACCGGCTCGCCGGCGCGCACGCCGTCGCGGAGGAAGTCCAGGGTGGCGCCCACGAACTCGGGGTCGCCCGCGTAGAGCCGGACCTCGTGCCGGAAGCCGGGCCGGCGCGTGTCGGGCCCGGTGGCGAGCGCGGTCACGCCCGCGGCTCCTCGACCATGCGCACCGCCGGATGGAGCTCGAACCCGCACAGCTCCCAGATCCGGCGCACCATGTTCGACGCCCCGGTGATCAGCAGCGTCCCGCCCGCGGCCCCCACCTGGTCGGCCCGCTCCGCGATGGTGGCCATGCCCCGGCCGTCGACGAAGCTCAGCCGGGAGAGGTCGAGCACCGACTCGCCCGGCCCCGGCTTGTCCAGGGCCAGCGCCCGCTCCACCGCCTCGACGGCGGCGACGTCGAGCTCGCCGCTGAGCGCCAGCCCGCCGTCCACCACGAACAGCGAGAACGGGGCCGGCTGGCCGCCACCCCCCGTCGTCGGGTGTATGCAGGCGACCCGGGCGACGGCGGCGTCGCCGACCACCGACCGGTTGACGCCACAGAGCGCCGTGAGCGCCAGCGACTGGCACAGCCGGTCACTGCAGCGCTCCCAGCCGGCCTGCGCATCCCAGTCGCCGCCGGGGGCGACGTCGGTGCTGTCGACCGCGAAGCGCACCCCGGGGCAGCCGTCGGCCAGGGCCTGGTCGATCGCCGACCGGATCAGGGTCTCGCGCTGGGCATCGTTCGCCCGGGCGATGACCCCGGCGTCGAAGATCTGGACCGCGTTCGCGTCGAGCAGCGCATCCAGGTCGGGAAGGCCGGCCAGGTCGTCGCGCCGGGCGGCCACCGAGCCGGACGCGCCGTAGTAGACGCGCTCGCCGCGTGCGACGCCCTCGGCCACGAACGTGGTCGCCGCCGCGGCCCACTCTGCGTCCTCGTCGAACACCCACGCGACATGGTCGTGCACGTCGCAGCCACCCGGTGACTCGCGCCGGGCCCCGGTTCTCATGAGGGCAAGGTACACCCGCGAACCGCTCGCGCTGAGCGTGTCAGTTGGTGAGGTCGACCCCACTGGTGGTGGTGATGTGGGACGCCCTGGTGCCCCCGCTGCCGGTGTTGGGCGTGCCGGTCGGCTCGAACATGAGGATGCGGGTGCCCGGCTCGGCCTGGGGGAAGTGCTCGACGCCCCGGGGCACCACGTGGATGTCACCCGGGCCCAGCACGACGGCGCCGTCGCGCAGGTTGATGGTGAACCGGCCCTCGAGCACCAGGAAGAACTCGTCGGTGTCGTCGTGGACGTGCCAGGTGTGGTCGCCCTCGGCGCGGGCGATGCGCACGTCGTAGTCATTGATCTTGGCCACGATGTGCGGCAGCCATACCTGATCGAACGAGGCGAAGGCGTCGTCGAGGTTGAGCATGTGCCCGACGGTAGGCGGGCCCGAGCCGTCGCCCCGTGGGCTTTTCGCGCGGTCAAAGCGCTACCCATCGCCCACTAGCGTTGGGCCGCCGTGCAGATCGTGTACTTCGACGGCCAGTCCCGTCACGAGCTGGATGTCAGGGTCAACACCCCGTCGGCCACGGTCGACGATCTGGCGCGCGCCCTCGATCCCCGGGGGGCCGAGCGGACCGTCGTCATCGGCGACCACGCCGCCGACCCGGACTTCGAGCTGACCGAGGCCGGCCTGCACGAGGGCGCCATCGTGCGCTTCGGGACGCCCCGGGTGGGGGACCGGGCGCCGGTCCCGCCCGCTCCGGTGCTGACCCCCGGCACGCTGCCCGCCCGCGAGCTGGTCGTGGTGAACGGCCTCGACGCCGGGCGGCGCTTCCCGCTGGTCCCCGGCACCCATGTGCTCGGCCGGGCCGCGGGCTGCGACATCCTGCTGCGGGACGACACGCTGTCCCGGCGCCACGCCGGCGTGACCGTGACCCCCGACGGCGACATCACCATCGAGGACTTCCTCTCCCACAACGGCACGTGGGTGGCGGGCGAGGCCGTGATCGAGGCCACGCCCATCGACGTCGGCACCCCATTGCGGTTGGGGGCGCTCGACATGGTGGTGCGGCTCGTGCGCGACGACGACCGCCCCGTGGCGGTCGACCCGCTACGCCACACCACGGTGGCAGGCACCATCCCGTTCAACCGCCCGCCGCGCCCGGCGCCACCCCCGCCGCTGCCCGAACTCAAGGCGGCCCAGCCGCCCAGGACGGGCCAGGGCAAGGCGCCGTTCTCGCTGATCGGCGTGGTCGCACCCCTGGCCATGGCGGGCGGCATGTACGCCTTCACCAAGAGCCCGATGACGCTCATGTTCGCGGGCCTCACGCCCATCATGGCGGTCGGCAACACCATCGACAGCCGGCGCAAGGGCAAGAAGTCGCAGCGCAGCGAGGTGGACCGCTTCGCGCGGGAGTTGACCGAGCTCCGCCAGCGGCTGGCCTCCACGGCCGGCGACGAGCGGGCCCGGCGGGAGGCGGCGCTGCCCGACCCGGCCGAGATCATGCGGCGCGTCACCCTGCCCAGCACCACGCTGTGGGAGCGCCGGCTCAGCCACGGCGACTTCCTCACGCTCCGCGCCGGGGTGGGCGATGTGCCGTGGCGCGTCCCGGTCACCGGCGTCGACACGCTGGGCGAGCCGAACGAGGAGCTGAGCGAGGCCCTCGACGAGGTGGCGACGCTGCGGGGCAGCCCGGTGCCGGTGGACCTGTCCGGGGGCGGGGTGGTCGGCGTCGTGGGCGAGCGCCGCGCGGTGCTGGCCCTGGCCCGCTCGCTGCTGTGCCAGGCCGCCGCCCTGCACGGCCCGGCCGACCTGCCCATGATGATCCTGTCCCGGCCCGAGACCGCGAATGACTGGGACTGGGCCAAGTGGCTGCCCCACACCCGCGACGCCAGCGGCTCGGGCCGCCAGCTGTCCGACGACCCGGAGCTGTCGACCCGCATGGTGGAGGCCCGGATCAAGGCGATGACACCCAAGGACCGCGACGGCCTGCGCGCCCGCCGGGACGACCAGCCCACCGGCCCGCCGCTGCTGGTGGTGGTGGACGACGAGTCGTTGACCGAGGGGCGCAAGGCGCCCACCCGCGCCCTGCTGCGGGGCGAGGCCGGGCCGGTGGCGGGCATCGTCATCGCCTCCACCGCCGACCGCCTGCCCGCCGTGTGCACGACGGTGGTCGACATGACCGATCCCGACGGCGGCGCCGACCTCACGCTGCCCCAGCGGGGCGAGCGCATCGGCGGCTTCCTGCCCGCCGGCATGTCCGACGACGTGGCGCGCGACTGTGCCCGGGCCCTGGCCCGCTTCGAGGACCCCGAGCTCGACATCGTGGGCGCCGGGCTGCCCGCCTCCATCCGCCTGCTGCCGCTGCTGGAGCTGGACGAGTGCACCCCCGAGGCGGTGCTGGCCCGCTGGAAGGAGGGCGGCGTGGATCCCCGGCCCGCGGCGCCGGTAGGCGTGTCCGAGAGCGGGGTCTTCTCCGTCGACTTCGTGGCCGACGGCCCCCACGCCCTGGTGGGCGGCACCACCGGCGCGGGCAAGTCCGAGCTGCTGCGCACGCTGGTGGCGAGCCTGGCCGCCAGCGTCGACCCCGACCACCTGACCTTCGTGCTGGTCGACTTCAAGGGCGGCAGCGCCTTCGACGAGTGCGCCAAGCTGCCCCACACGGTGGGCATGGTCACCGACCTGGACGAGTCCCTGGCCGAGCGGGCGCTGCGCTGCCTCGAGGCCGAGCTGAAGTACCGGGAGCGGGCGCTGCGTGACGCGGCCGCGGTCGACCTGCCCGACTACCTGCGCAACGCCAAGGGCAGCGAGCCGCTGCCCCGGCTCATCGTCATCATCGACGAGTTCGCCACGCTCAAGGCCGAGCTGCCGGACTTCATCGATGCCCTGGTGGGCGTGGCCCAGCGGGGCCGCAGCCTGGGGGTCCACATGCTGCTGGCGACCCAGCGGCCCCAGGGCGCCATCAACGACAACATCAAGGCCAACACGAACCTGCGCATCGCCCTGCGGGTGCAGGAGCCCAGCGACTCGCGGGACGTCATCGACGTCCCGGACGCGGCCGCCATCCCCCGCACCGCCCCTGGCCGCGCCTACGTGCGGCTGGGCCCCAACGAGGTCGTCGCCATCCAGTCCGCCCTGTCGACCGGCGCCCGCAACGAAGCGACCCGGGCGCATGTGGATGTGGCCCGCTTCGTCTACGGCCCCGCCCCCCGGCACGAGCTGCCGCCGGCGGATGCCGCGCCCGACCCGGCCGCCGTGGTCGACGGCTCACCCGAGACCGACCTTGGCGTGCTGGTGTCGACCATCCGCGATGCGTTCGCTCGCACGGGCCGCCCGTTGCCCCGCCGCCCGTGGCCCGACCCGCTGCCGGGCGAGGTCGACCTGGACACGCTGATCGACGTGGCTGTCCAGCGGGGCGAGGTCCACCTGGGCCCGGGCACCACCGGTTATGTGCCCCTGGCGCTCGCCGACGACCCTGAGGCCCAGTGCCAGTACCCCATCGGGTGGTACCGCCACGAGGGCAACCTCATCCTCTACGGGATCGGCGGCAGCGGCACCACCACCACGCTCACCAGCCTGGCCCTGGCGCTGGCCCGCACGCAGTCGCCCGACGACCTGCACATCTACGCCATCGACTTCGGCGCGGGCGAGCTGGCTGCGGTCAGCCCCCTGGCCCATGTCGGCGCGGTGATCCTGGCGGCCGAGCGCGAGCGCCAGGCCCGGCTCATGCGCTACCTGCGGACTGAGCTCGACCGCCGCCGCGACCTCGGCCCCGGCGCGGTGAAGGCCGAGCCGGCCATCGTCACGCTGGTGGACGGGTGGAGCTCGTTCATGGCCGAATACAACGACCTGGCCGGCAACGCCCTGTGGGAGGGCTTCACCCGGGTGTTCGCCGACGGCCCCGAGGTGGGGCTGTATACGGTGGTGGCGGCGGACCGCACGACGGCGGTGACGCACGCGCTCACGTCGCTGGTGCGCCAGCGCCTGGCGCTCCGGCTGGGCGACAAGGCGGACTACTCGAACTTCGGCGTCCGCATGTCGGCGGTGCCCGAGATGGTGCCCGGCCGCGGCATCGTCGCCGGCTCTAGCCAGCTCGTGCAGATCGCCCGGCCCGCCGCGGGCGCCGCGGCCGCGGCCGAGGCGCTGGCCG
>JBKPRV010000479.1:0-3584 GCA_046734715.1 Actinomycetota bacterium
CACCACCACCTGGCAGCCGGCGATCTTGCCCGGCTCGATGTAGCGGGTGCGGAGGTGGTCGTCGATCCGGGTGAGTCGCGTGGCGTCGAACCCGGCGGCGTCAGGGTCGATCTTGAAGGTCACGGCCGAAGGGTAACGCGGGGTAAGGGCGTGTGTCGGAGGATCTAATACGAGTGTTCCGACGTCGTGGATCCGTAACATGACGGCCCACGCACCGTGCCTGTTCCCCCCTCCTCCGCCGAGCTCCGCTCCCGCCTCGGCGCGCTGACGCTGCACGACGAGCAGCGCCTGCGCCGCCGGCTCGACCGCGCCCGTACGGCCCCTGACGGCGAGCAGGCGCTGGCCGAGCTGGCGGGCGAGGTGGCCGACGCCGAGGCCCGGGTGAACCGGCGGCGCCTGGCCGTCCCCGAGATCAGCTACCCGCCCGAGCTGCCCATCACCGCCCGGCGGGACGAGCTGCTGGCCACCATCCGCGAACACCCGGTCGTGGTGGTGGCGGGCGAGACCGGCTCGGGCAAGAGCACCCAGATCCCCAAGCTGTGCCTGGAGCTGGGCCGGGGCGTCCGCGGCCTGATCGGCCACACCCAGCCCCGCCGCCTCGCGGCCCGCACGGTGGCGGCCCGGGTGGCGGACGAGCTGGGCACCGGCCTCGGCGAACTGGTCGGCTACACGGTCCGCTTCACCGACCAGGTGGGCGAGCGGACCATGGTCAAGTTGATGACCGACGGCATCCTGCTGGCGGAGCTGCAGCGCGACCGGCTGCTGCGCCGCTACGACA
Source organism: Actinomycetota bacterium (assembly GCA_046734715.1). GTDB lineage: Bacteria > Actinomycetota > Acidimicrobiia > Acidimicrobiales > VFJN01 > ZC4RG19. Next base: position 779 of record JBKPRV010000479.1, read on the forward strand.
CGCTGATCGTGGACGAGGCCCACGAGCGCAGCCTCAACATCGACTTCCTGCTGGGGTACCTCACCAACCTCCTGCCCCGCCGGCCCGACCTGAAGCTGATCGTCACCTCGGCCACCATCGACACCGAGCGCTTCGCCCGCCATTACGACGCCCCGGTTGTGGAGGTCTCGGGCCGCACCTACCCGGTCGAGGTCCGCTACCGGCCGCCAGCCGACGACGCCGCCGACCAGGTGGACGGGATCCGCCAGGCGGTGGACGAGCTTCGGGCCGAGCGGCCGGGCGACATCCTCGTGTTCCTGTCGGGCGAGCGGGAGATCCGCGACACCGCCACCACGCTGGGTGAGGCCCGGCTCGCCGGCACCGAGATCCTCCCGCTGTACGCCCGGCTGTCGGCCGCCGAGCAGCAGCGGGTCTTCCGCCCCCACCAGGGCCGGCGCATCGTGCTCGCCACCAACGTGGCCGAGACGTCGATCACCGTGCCCAGCGTGCGCTACGTGGTCGACCCCGGGACCGCCCGCATCTCCCGCTACAGCCGCCGCACCAAGGTCCAGCGGCTGCCCATCGAGCCGGTGAGCCAGGCGTCCGCCGACCAGCGGGCCGGGCGCTGCGGCCGGGTGGCGCCCGGCATCTGCATCCGCCTGTACGACGAGGACGACTACCTCTCCCGGCCCGAGTTCACCGAGCCGGAGATCCTGCGCACCAACCTGGCGTCGGTCATCCTGCGCATGGCGGCGCTGGGCCTCGGCGAGGTCGAGTCGTTCCCGTTCGTGGATCCCCCCGACGCCCGCGCCGTCCGCGACGCGGTGGTGCTGCTGGGCGAGCTGGGGGCCATGCGTGACGCCCAGACGTTGACCCCGCTGGGCCGCCGCCTCGCCCGGCTCCCCGTCGACCCCCGCTTCGGCCGCATGATCCTCGAGGCCGACGCCAACGGCTGCGTGCGCGAGGTGCTGATCATCGCCGCCGCCCTCTCCATCCAGGACGTGCGCGAGCGACCCACCGGCCAGGAGGCCGAGGCCGACGAGCTCCACGCCCGCTTCGCCGACCCCGACTCCGACTTCACCGCCGTCCTCAACCTGTGGCACTACCTCGAGACCGAGCAGCGGGCGCGGTCCTCCAGCGCCTTCCGGCGGCTCTGCCGCTCCGAGCACCTCCATCACGTGCGGGTTCGTGAGTGGCAGGACCTCGTCCGCCAGCTCCGGGACGTGGCGGCCGAGATCGGCATCCGGCGCACCCGCGAGGCGGCCACGCCCGAGGCGGTGCACCGCTCGCTGTTGGCGGGCCTGCTGTCGCACGTCGGCATGTACGACCCCGCCACCCGCGAGCACATCGGCGCCCGCCAGGCCCGCTTCCTGGTGGCCCCGGGCTCGTCCCTACATCGCCGCCCCGCGGCCTGGGTGATGGCCGGGGAGCTGGTGGAGACCACGCGGCTGTGGGCCCGCATGGTCGCCCGCATCGACCCGGCGTGGATCGAGCCGCTGGCCGAGCACCTGGTCAAGCGCAGCTACAGCGAGGCGTGGTGGGACCCCAAGCAGGCGGCGTCGGTCACCAGCGAGCGGGTCACGCTCTACGGCCTGCCCATCGTGGACGGGCGCCGGGTGCAGGTGGCCCGGGTGGATCCGGATCTGGCCCGGCGCATGTTCATCGAGCACGCCCTGGTGGACGGCGACTGGCGCACCCGGCACCGCTTCGCGGCCGACAACGCCCGGCTGGTCGAGGAGGTGCGCGACCTGGAGGACCGCGCCCGGCGCCGCGACCTGCTGGCCACCGACGAGCGGCTGGTGGCGTTCTTCGACGAGCGGATCGGCCCCGACGTCACCTCCGGCCGCGCCTTCGACCGCTGGTGGTCCCGGGCCCGGCCCCGGCAGCCCGACCTGCTGAGCTTCACGTGGGACGACCTGGTGGCCGCGGGGGCGGCGCCGGTCGAGGGCGAGGACTTCCCCACCACGTGGCATCAGGGCGGCCGGGACTTCGACGTGACCTACACCTTCGGCCCCGGCGCCGACGACGACGGCGTCACCGTGCACATCCCGCTCGCCGTGCTCAACCAGGTGAGCCCCGACGGGTTCGACTGGCAGGTCCCGGGCCACCGGCTCGACCTCGTCACCGCGCTGGTGCGGTCGCTGCCCAAGTCGGTGCGCCGCCACCTCGTGCCGGCGCCGGACCGGGCCCGGGAGGCGCTGGCCGCCATCGGCCCCGGCGACGGGCCGCTGCTTCAGGTGCTGGCTCGCCGCCTGGCCTCGCTGGCGGGCGAGGCGGTGGCGCCGTCCGACTTCGACCGGGAACGGGTGCCGGCCCACCTGTTCGTGCGCTTCAGCATCGAGGACGGCGACGGCAGTGAGGTGGCGGCCGGGCGCGACCTCACCGAGCTGGCCCGGCGCCTGGGATCGCAGGTGCGGGCGGCGGTGGCCGGCACCACCACGGGCATCGAGCGCCGAGGCCTGCGCACGTGGGACCTTGGCACCCTGCCCCGGGCGGTCGACACCACCGCCGGCGGCCAGCCGGTGCGGGGCTACCCCGCGCTGGTGGACGAGGGCGAGACCGCGGGGGTGCGCGTGCTCGCGAGCGAGGCCGATCAGGCCCGGGCCATGGCCGCCGGCACCCGGCGCCTGCTGCTGCTGGCCGTGCCCGGGGCCCGGAAGGAGGCCGAACGCCGGCTGCGCACGATCCCGGCCCTCGCCGCGGTGCCGGCCCGTTACCCCGGCGTCGCCGCCCTGGCCGACGACAGCGTGGCGGCCGCCGCCGACCGCATCGTGTCCGCCGAGGGCGGCCCGGCCTGGGACGAGGCCGGCTTCGCCCGGCTGGAGGC
>JBKPRV010000480.1:0-19119 GCA_046734715.1 Actinomycetota bacterium
GGGGACGCCGGCCATCTGGGTGGCCAGCAGCTCCCGGCTGCCGCCGAACGTGCCCTCGGCGTGGGGGTAGTCGTTGCCCCACACGATCGTCGACAGGCCGGTGATGTGGCGGCAGGCGACGGCGACCGGGTCGTCCTGGAACGACACGTGGAACTGGCGCCGCACGTACTCGCTCGGCATCAGCGGGTACGGCCACTTCTCGTTCAGCTTGAACAGCTGGGCCATGTTGGGCTGGTCGTGGTCGGGGCGATCATCGTCCCACACCCCGATCCACCAGTCGGCGTCCTGGCCGACGCCGGTGACCCAGCACTTGTCCATCGAGCCGACGAGGGACGACAGCCAGTGGGCGTTGAACTCGATGAGCGAGAAGTGCAGGTCGGGGAAGCGCTCGGGCACCCCGCCCCCGATCAGCTGGCAGATCAGCGTCTGGGGGACGACCGGCTGCATGACCGCCTGGGTGACCATCCGCTTGGCCGCCATCTTCTCGGTCATGGGCTGGTTGACCTGCTGGGCGTTCTCCATCATGACCCGCAGCGTCAGCGCCTCGGGGTCGTTCACCTTGATGCCGCCGGTCTGGGTGTGGACGAACACGCTCATCCCCGCGTCCTGGATCGCCGCCCACACCGGGTCGAAGTCGCGCGTGTAATACGGCCTCGGCGCGGTGGCGGGCAGCAGCACGCCCCGGAACCCGCCGGCCGCCACCCGCCCGACCTCGGTGACGGCGTCGCCCACGTCGGTGAGAGGGATGGGCGCGGTGGGGGCCAGCCGGTCGAAGTACGGGGTGAACCGCTCCATGACGTAGTCGTTGTAGACCCGGGCGTGCGCGATCGACATCTCGTGGTGGTCGGTGAACAGCCCGAACTGCGACAGGTTGGGGTGCAGGACCTGGGCGTCGACGCCGTCGGCGTCCATGTCCTCGAGGATGATCTCGGGATCGCCCTCCGGCATGCGCCCCTTCGTCTGGCGGTAGCGCGACACCGTCCAGCCCTCGAACCCGGGGGTGTGGAGCTTGCGGAAGACCGTGGCGCCGCCCTCGACGAGCGGCTCGATCTCGAACTCCTCCTCCCACACGGCGAGCTGGCGCAGGTGCTCGGGCAGGCGGGTCTTGAACAGGTCCGTGGGCTCCAGCAGGTGCCCGTCGGCGGAGACGATAAAGTCCTTCTCTGACATCGGAAATGACCTTCTCTGCACTGGACGCGAAACGCCGAAGCCCCTCGGGGCAAGCTAGACCAACCGGTCGGTACAATGCAATGCTCGCGCCATGACGAAGCGCTGGACGCGACGCCCGCACGGCTCGACCTGGGGCGACTGGGGCGACGACGACGAGCTCGGCCGCATCAACCTGGTCACGCGCGACAAGGTCCTCGCAGGCGTGCGCGAAGTCGAGGCCGGCATCAGCTTCTGCCTCAGCCTGCCGCTCGACCATCCCGGCGGCACCGCGCTCAACCAGCGCCGGCACCCGCCGATGCTGGCGCCCACCGAGGACATGGAGGGCAACCCGGCCGCCTTCTACAACGTCCACATGAGCGCGATGGCGGACTTCGGGGACCCGAAGTACGTCGACGTGTGGGCCGACGACGTGGTGACCCTCTCGCTGCAGTACTCCACGCAGTGGGACTCGCTGGCGCACGTGGGCGCCGAGTTCGACGCCGACGGCGACGGCGTCGAGGAGGCCGTCTACTACAACGGCTACCGCGCTGGGGTCGACCTGGTGGGGCCGCAGGACGACGCCGCGGGCGATGGGGCAGGGCACCGCAGCTTCGCCCGCCACCTCGGGCTCGAGCACATGGCCTTCCACGGCGTCCAGGGCCGGGGCGTGCTCGTGGACCTGGCCCACCACCTGGGCCACGACTGGCGGGGCGTGGACCTCGACACCCTGCAGGAGGTCATGGACGCCGACGGCGTGGTGGTCGAGCCCGGTGACATGCTCCTGCTGCACACCGGCTTCGCCACCGAGATCCTGGCCTGGGACCGCAACCCCGATCCCCGCCGGATCTTCACGACGTGCAGCTACCTCGATGCCCGTGACGAGGCGCTGCTGGCGTGGATCGCCAACTCGCAGATCTCGGCGCTGGTGGCCGACAACTACGCGGTCGAGGGCCTGCTGGGCAAGGACCGCGACCCGAGCCGCCACTCGTTCCTGCCCATCCACCACCTGTGCCTGTTCAAGCTGGGGGTGCCGTTGGGCGAGCTGTGGTACCTGCACGAGCTGGCGACCTGGCTGCGCGAGCACGGCCGCAGCCGCTTCCTGCTCACTGCCCCCCCGCTGCGGTTGCCCGGAGCGGTGGGCTCGCCGCTGACGCCGATCGCGACGGTGTGAGCCGGAACGCCCGGTAGTCGGTGGCGACCACCCGGGCGATCTCCTTGAACAGCTTGGGGCGGCCGCCCGAGTTGAGCAGGTAGCGGCGGGGCTTGCCCGGGATGTTGGTGCCGAAGTAGTAGCTGATCTCCCCGAACACCGCCGACGCCGCGCCCTCGTCCACCATCGTGGTCCAGCGCTCCTCGGCGTCCGCGCCCACCTCGATCGTGTCGTAGCCGTGCTCACGCAGGTACACGAGCGTGTCGGTCACGAAGTCGACCTGATCGCCGTTGTAGCGGGGGTTGTTGCCCGCGGCGGCGTGCGGCCCTCCGGGGAAGAAGAGGTTGGGGAACCCGGTGGTCTGGACGCCGAGGAACGTGCGCGGGCCGTCGGCCCAGTGGTCCGCCAGCGGCAGGCCGTCCCGCCCGCGGATGCCCATCCGCAGCAGCGCGCCGGTCCCGAAGTCGAAGCCCGTGGCCCACACCACGATGTCGACCTTCCTCACGCCCTCGGCGGTCTCGATGCCGTCGGGGGTGAAGCGCAGGATCGGCGTCTCGTGCAGGTCGACCAGCGATACGTTCGGGCGGTTGAAGGCCTCGTAGTAGCCGGTCACGAACGGCGGGCGCTTCTCGCCGAAGCGATGGTCCTTCGGGATCAGCCTCTCCGCGGTCGCCGGGTCCTGCACGATGCTGCGGATCTTCCCGGCGACGAACTCGCACCACTCGGCGTTGGCGTCGGGGTCGACCAGCAGGTCGGTGTAGTGGCTGGTGAGCTTGCTGAACCCGGGGCTGCGCCACATGTGCTCGTAGAACGCCTGCCGCGCCTCTTCGGAGTCGTCGAAGGTGGCGCGGTCGTGGGGCTGGTGGAGGAACCCGGCGATCGACGTGTTCAGTATCTCGCGCATCGCCACGAAGCCGGCTCGCAGCTCGGCCTGCTCGTCCGGCGTGATGGGGCGGTTGTTGAGCGGGGTGCACCAGTTGGCGGTGCGCTGGTACACGGTGAGAGAGGCGACCTCGTCGGCGATGACGGGGACGATCTGGACGCCGCTCGATCCCGTGCCGATGACCGCCACCCGCTTGCCGGCGAAGCCGACCGGCGTCGCCGGCCACAGGCCGGTGTGGTGCGACTCGCCGCGGAAGTCCTGCCGCCCCGGCACGTCCGGGAAGTAGGGCACGGACAGCACGCCGGTGGCCGCCACGAGGTAGCGGGCCCGGATCTCCCCCCCGTCGCCGGTCACCACGGTCCACGTGCCGGACGGCTCGTCGAAGCTCGCGGCGGTGACCCGGGCCCCGACGCGGATGTGGCGCCGCAGGCCGAACCGGTCGACCACGTGGTTGAGGTAGCGCTCGGTCTCCGGCTGCTCGGCGAAGTGCTCCTGCCACTCCCAGGTATCGAACAGCTCCTGCGAGAACAGGTAGCCGTAGGTGTAGCTCTCGGAGTCGAACCGGGCGCCGGGGTAGCGGTTCCAGTACCAGGTGCCCCCGACGCCGTCGCCGGCCTCCAGCAGCAGCACCGAGAACCCGGCCTCACGGGCGCGGTACAGCTGGTAGATGCCGGTGATGCCTGCGCCCACGACGAGCACGTCGACGACACTGGGTGAGTCGCTGGAAGTCTCGTTCATCTTGTACCGACCGGTTACTATAGCCTCGCGATAACGACGCACTCCGAAAATGAGAGGGGGGTTGCGTGCTGCCCTACGCGATGGAAGTCCCGGACCGAGTGCGCAAGCAGCGCTACTACGACCCGGACTTCTACGCCCTGGAAGCCGAGCTGCTGTGGCCCCGGGTGTGGCAGATGGCGTGCCGGCTGGAGGAGATCCCGCAGCCGCACGACTTCGTCGAGTACCAGATCCTCGACCAGTCGGTCGTCGTCGTACGTGGCGAGGACATGGAGGTGCGGGCCTTCCAGAACGTGTGCCGCCACCGTGGCGTGCGGGTGGTCGAGGGCCGGGGCACGTGCGATGACGGGTTCACCTGCCCGTTCCACGGCTGGTGCTACGGCCTCGACGGGCGGAACACCGCGGTCACCCGGCGCTCGACGTTCTCCGGGCACAACCTGGCGGAGGGGGACCTCGACCTCACGCCGGTGCGCTGCGAGGCGTGGGGCGGCTGCGCCTGGATCAACCTCGCCGACGATGCGGCCCCACTGCGGGAATGCATCGAGCCGGTGGCGACCGTGCTAGACGCCTGGAAGGTGGAGTCGCTGCGCGCCGAGTGGTGGTACGCGGCCCGCCTGCCCGTGAACTGGAAGCTGGCCGAAGAGGCCTTCGTCGAGCAGTACCACGTGCTGGAGACCCACCCCCAGCTCCGCATCCCGGGGCGCTACGCCCGGCCCGGGGCCGGCTTCGACGCCCGCACCTGGGTCGACGCGGAGATCCACTACCTGCGCATGATGAGCGAAGGCATGGGGGGCATGGTGCACGCCCACGACGTGCAGGTGGCCGAGGGGCTGCGCGACCTCGACCTGCCCGCCGAGGCCGAGCCCGCCATGGCCACGTGGCACCGCACGTTCAACGACGCGGTCACGGCCTGGCACCGCGACGCGGGCTGTGACGTCCCCGACCTCAACGACCTGGAGGCGAAGGGGCTCAACGAGCCGATGGGCTACTGCTTCCCGCACTACTTCGTGCTGCCGATGTACAGCAGCGCCTCGTCGTACCGCTTCCGGCCGCTGGGGCCGGAAGAGACGCTGATGGAGATCTGGTCGCTCACCCGCTTCCCCGAGGGCGAAGAGCGCCCCCGCCCCACGCCGCCCGAGCCGTGGGAGTGCGACGATCCCCGCTGGCCGCCCATCCCGGCGCAGGACTTCTCGAACCTGCCGCGCCAGCAGCGGGGCCTGCACGCGCGGAGCTTCGAGTACATGCGCCTGTCAGAGCAGATGGAGGGTCACATCTCGAACTTCCACCGCACCCTCGACCGGTTCCTCACCGGCCGGCCCTACGACGAGCTATTGCCGGCCCTCCGGTCGGTCAACGTGAACCCGCTGGAGATGCCGATCGTGGAGTTCGACACGTGACCGCCAGGGTCACCTACGCGGACGTGGTCGAGGGCATCCGGGCCACGATGGCGGCTTACGCCCACGCGCTGGACGACGGCCGCACCGACGACATCGTCGCCACCTTCTGCCCCGACGGCGGCTTCGAGAGCCCGGGCCTCGGCCGCCACGAGGGCCACGAGGCCCTGCGGGCGGCCTACGACAGCTGGGCACCACGGCGGCCCCAACGCCACCTCATCGTCAACACTCATGTCACCGCGTGGGACGAGCACGAGGCGACGGCGCTCAGCGACGTGATCTTCATCCTGCTGGGCGACGCCGGCTGGTCGATCCAGCTCGTGGGTCGCTACCACGACGTCTTGCACAACGACGGCGGCAGCTGGCGCTTCCACCGGCGCACCGCCGCGTTCGTCATGGAGGGGACGGGATGACCGGGACGGATTACGACGCCATCGACTTCTTCCGGGGCAACGAGCTGGTCGAGGATCCGTACCCGTACTTCGACTGGTTGCGCGAGCAGTGCCCGGTGCACCAGGAGTCCCAGTACGGCGTGTACATGGTCACCGGCTACGCCGAGGCGTGCTCCGTCTACACCGACCCGGACAGCTTCTCGTCGTGCAACTCGGTCACGGGGCCGTTCCCAGGGTTCCCGGTGCCGCTCGAGGGCGACGACGTGAGCGAGCTGATCGAGGCGCACCGCGACGAGCTGCCGTTCAGCGACCAGATCACCACCATGGACCCGCCCAAGCACCGGGACCACCGCCACCTGCTCATGCGGCAGCTCACGCCCAAGCGGCTCAAGGAGAACGAGGAGTTCATCTGGCGGCTCGCCGACCGCCAGACCGAGGAGCTGGTCGCCCGCGGCCACTGCGAGCTGGTCAGCGAGTACGCCACTCCCTTCACCCTGCTGGTCGTGGCCGACCTCCTCGGCGTCCCCGAGGACGAGCACGACGAGTTCCGGGCCGCGCTGGCGCGCCGCGCCCATCACGCCGTCGGCAGCACCAGGTCCAGCATGTCGGGCAACCCGCTGGAGTGGCTCTACGACCGGTTCAGCCGCTACATCGAGGACCGCCGCCGCGAGCCGCGCGACGACGTGCTCACCGCGCTGGCCACCACGACGTTCCCCGACGGCACGCTGCCCGAGGTCATCGACGTCGTGCGCATCGCCGCCAACGTCTTCGCCGCCGGGCAGGAGACGACCGTGCGGCTGCTCGGCACCGCGCTGCAGATCATCGGCGAGCGCCCGGACCTGCAGCAGCTCCTCCGGGAGCGGCCCGAGCTCGTCGGGGACTTCGTGGAGGAGACGCTGCGCATCGAGTCACCGGTGAAGGGGGACTTCCGGCTGGCGCGGCGCAAGACCACCGTGGGCGGGGTCGACATCCCCGCGGGCGCCACCGTGATGGTGCTCAACGGCGCCGCCAACCGCGATCCCCGCCACTTCGCCGAGCCGACCGAGCTGCACGTCGACCGCGGCAACGCCCGCGAGCAGCTCGCCTTCGGGCGCGGCGTCCACAGCTGTCCCGGCGGGACGCTGGCCCGGCTGGAGGGCCGTGCCAGCGTGGAGCGGCTCCTGGATCGCACGACCGAGATCCGGATCTCGGAGGAGCACCACGGACCCGCCGGCGCCCGGCGCTACCAGTACGTGCCCACCTACATCCTGCGGGGCCTGACCACCTTGTACCTGGAGCTCAGCTGAGCTCGCTGTACCTGGAGCTCAGCTGAGCTCGGGCATCACCTCGCGGGCGAAGCGCTCGACCTGGTCCCGGCCGGCGCCGGGCCAGCCGCACACGAGGTAGCCGTAGCCCGCGTCGCGCCAGCGGGTCGCGTGCTTGCGGGCGGTGTCGAGGTCGTCCAGCGACAGGGACCCGGCCCGCACGATCGAGGACGGGTCCCGTCCCGCCTTGGTGGCCAGCTCGTCGACCCGCTCGTTCGCCTTGCGGAGCGAGTTGGGTGTGCCCCACGCGTGCCAGACGTCGGCGTAGCGGGCCACGAGCGGGAGGGTTCGCCTCGGGCCGTTGCCGCCGATCCAGATCGGGGGGTGCGGCTGCTGCACGGGCACGGGACGGAGACGAGCATCCCGCAACGACACGACCCGCCCGTCGTACGACACGACCTCGCCGGTGAACAGCCGGGTCACGATCTCCAGGGCGTCCTCCAGCAGGTCGAACCGCTCGCCGGTGGACGGGAACGGGATGCCCAGCTCGTGGTGCTCCGCGTCGAACCAGGCGGCGCCCAGCGACAGCTCCAACCGGCCGTGCGAGGCGTGGTCGACGGTCAGGGCCTGGGCCGCGAGCACCGACGGGTGCCGGTAGGTCACCCCGGTCACCAGGATGCCCAGCCGGATCCGCGACGTCTGGCCCGCCAGGGCGGCCAGCGTGGTCATGCCCTCGAACGTCTCACCCGGTCCCTCGCCGTACATGGGCTTGAAGTGGTCGAAGCCCCAGGCCCCGTCGAAGCCGAGGTCCTCGGCGAACTGCACGCGGCTCACGACCTCGTCCCACGGCATCCGCTGTTGCGCGACATCCAGCCCGAATCGCATCGGCGCACCCTAGCGACGCCCTCGCCGCCGTCACAGATCGGGACCGCGGTCAGGCCGTTCGGCCCTACGACGGCGGGGCGGCATCCGTCAGGCTGCGAGGCAAGGAACGGCGATGCTGGAGCTCGACGGTGCGACCAAGCGGTTCGGCGGGCGGGTGGCCCTCGACGGCTGCTCGTTCGTCGCCCGGCCGGGGCGGCTGACCGGGTTCCTGGGGCCCAACGGCGCGGGCAAGACCACCGCCATGCGCACCGTGTTCGGGCTCGTCGAGCTCGACGCGGGCGTGGCGCGCTGGCGGGGTCGGCCCATCGGGCCCGAGGAGCGGGCGCGGTTCGGGTACATGCCGGAGGAGCGCGGGCTCTATCCCCGCATGCAGGTGCGCGACCAGCTCGTGTACCTGGGTCGCCTGTGCGGCCGGCCGCGCCGGGCGGTCGAGCCGACGGTCGACGGCTGGCTCGACCGCCTCGGGCTGGCGGCCCGGGCGAAGGACCGGCTCGACGCGCTCTCCCACGGCAACCAGCAGCGCGTCCAGCTCATCGCCGCGCTGGTCAACGAGCCCGACCTGCTCGTGCTGGACGAGCCCTTCGCCGGCCTCGATCCGCTGGCCATGGCGTCGATGTCGGCGCTGCTGGCCGAGGTGGCGGCGGCGGGGGCCACGGTGCTGTTCTCCAGCCACCAGCTCGACCTGGTGGAGGACATCTGCGAGGACGTCGTCATCATCGACGCCGGCCGCGTCGTGCGGGCCGGTGACCTCGCGAAGCTGCGGGCCGCGGTCCCGGGGCGTTTCGTGAGCGTCCGCTACCGCGGCCGTCGCCCCGACTGGTCCGGGGTGCCGTCGGTCGCGGTGGTGGACCAGGACGCCGGCCGGGCGCGGCTCCGCGTCGACCGGGACGTCGACCTCGCCACCGTCGTCGCGGTCGCAGGCCGCGCCGCCGAGCTGGTGTCCTTCGCCTACGAGCCGCCGACGCTGTCCGAGCTGTTCCGCGAGGCGGTGGCGGCGTGAACGGCACCCGGCAGGCCTGGCTGGTGGCCGCCCGCGAGGTGCGAGAGCGGGGGCGTTCCCGGGCCTTCCTGGTCTCGCTCGTGCTCATGCTGCTGGCGGCAGCGGCCGCCGTCGCCCTGCCCGCCCTGCTCGACACCGGCCCGGGCACCAAGGACGTCGGCCTGACCGGCTCGGCGCCCGCGGCGCTGGGCACCGCGCTGCAAGGTCAGGGCGAGGCGGTCGACACCACCATCCGCCTCCACCGCTACGACACCGTCACCGCCGGCCAGGCGGCCGTGCGCGCCGACGACATCGACGTCCTGGTGGTGGACGCCCGCCGCCTGGAGTGGCGTACGCGGGCCGACGAGCAGCTCCAGGCGGTGGTCACCGGCGCCATCCAGCTGGTGGCAGTGCAGGAACGCGCCGCCACCGCCGGCATCGACGCCGGGGAGCTGGCCGCCATCGTGGCGCCCGTGCCGGTCACGAACGTCGAGCTGGGCCAGGTGGCGGGCCGCAGCCCCGATGACGAGACGGCCGCGTTCATCATGACGGTCGTGCTGTTCGGCGCCATCAGCACCTACGGCGCCATGGTGCTCAGCGGCGTCGTCGAGGAGCGCTCCAGCCGCACGGTCGAGGTCCTCCTCGCCCACATGCCCGCCCGCCCCCTGCTGGCCGGCAAGGTCGCCGGCATCGGCGTCCTGGGGTTGGCCCAGGTCGTCGCGGTGGCCATCGTCGCCCTGGTGGCGGTCGCCCTGGTCGACTCGGTCGATGTCCCGGCCGTGCGCGCCGGCGTGCTGGCCTGGGCCGTGGTGTGGTTCGTGCTGGGCTACGCCCTGTACGCCACCGTGTTCGGCACGCTCGGCTCGCTGGCGTCGCGGACCGAGGACGCTTCCAGCGTCACCGGCCCGGTGACGATCGTCCTGGTCCTCGCGTTCGTGGTCTCGTTCACGGCGATCGGCAGCGCCGGCACCACCTGGGCGCGGTTGGTGTCCTGGTTCCCGCTCACCGCACCGCTCGCCATGCCCAACCGCATCGCCATGGGCGCCGCCACCTGGTGGGACCCGCTCGTGGCGGTGGTCCTCACCCTCGCGGCCATCGCCGCGCTCGTCGTCCTCGGGGGACGGATCTACACCCGGGCCATCCTCCACACCGGATCTACGCTCACGCTCGGCGAGGCATGGCGGGACGCCGTCAGCGCAGGCGCCACTGCGGCCGTTCGCCCGACGCGAAGCGGTCCTGCCCGGCCTTGAAGGCGGCGGGGTCGGACCCGATGCGGGTGAAGAGGTTGGCCAGCTCGATGGCCTGGGCGCGGCCCACGTGCAGGGCCGTCCACAGCGCCCGCATGGTGCCTTGGATGGCCAGGGGCGGTGAGTCGGCGATGACCCGGGCCGCCCAGCCGGCCCGCTCCCGCAGCTCGTCCCGGGGGCAGACCTCGCTGACCAGCCCGATCTCCCGGGCCCGCTCGGCGGACATCCGCTCGTGGGCGCCCAGCAACGAGAGGCGCATGATCTCGTGGAAGGGCATCTTGGACAGCATCTGCATGGGCTCGAACGCGGCGGTCATCCCCCAGGTGACGTGCGGGTCGAGGAACACCGCGTCGTCGGCGGCGATGATGAACTCCACCTCGGCCAGCATGTAGAACGCGCCCGCGGCCGCCATGCCGTGCACCGCGGCGATCACCGGCTTCCACAAGTCGCAGGTCTTGGGGCCGATGTCCCGTCCCGGGTCGTCGTACATCCACGCGGTGGGGTAGTCCGGGAGCCTGCCCTCGGCCATGGTCGCGGCGTTCTCCTCGGACAGCGCCTCGGCCCGGTCGATGCCGGTGCAGAACGCGTCGCCCTCGCCGGTGAGCACCACGCAGCGCACGTCGTCGTCATAGCGGAAGCCGTGCCACACCTCGTGGAGCTCGGCCTGCATGCGCTTGTTGAAGGCGTTGCGCACCTCAGGCCGGTTCAGCGACACCCACGCGACGCCGTCGTCCTTGGTCACCAGCAAGGTCTCGTAGTCGGCCATGACCTGGGAGCCTACGGCTTTCTGACACCGTGTCAGAAAGGCCGCGGTGGCTACTCGTCGACCAGGCGGTCCTGGTTGTAGTCGTCGTAGGCCGCCAGGTCGAGGAAGCCGTGGCCCGAGTAGTTGAACAGGATGACGCGCTCCTCGCCGGACTCCTTGGCCGCCAGTGCCTCGTCGATGGTGGCCCGGATGGCGTGGGCCGTCTCGGGGGCGGCCACCTTGCCCTCGGTGCGGGCGAACAGGACCGCGGCCTCGAACACCTTGGACTGGGGGGCGGCGACGGCCTCCATGCGGCCCGACCGCACCAGGGCCGACACGATGGGGCTGTCGCCGTGGTAGCGGAGCCCGCCGGCATGGATGGCGGGGGGCATGAAGTCGTGGCCCAGCGTGAACATGGGCAGCAGCGGCGTGAGGCCGGCGGTGTCGCCGAAGTCGTAGTCGAAGCGGCCCTGGGTCAGCGTGGGGCACGAGGTCGGCTCCACCGCCACCAGGCGCACGTCCTTTTCCTCCAGGAAGGGGAGGGCGATGCCGCCGAGGTTCGAGCCGCCACCGCACGAGGCCAGCACGACGTCGGGCCCGTCTTCGCCGGCCAGCTCCAGCTGCTCGCGGGCCTCCAGCCCGATCACGGTCTGGTGCAGCAGCACGTGGTTGAGCACCGAGCCGAGCGAGTAGTGGGAGTCGGCGCGCCCGGCCGCGTCGGCCACCGCGTCGCTGATGGCCAGGCCGAGCGAGCCCGGGCTGGCGGGGTCGTCGACCGGGGACGGCACGCACTCGGCCCCCCACGTCTCCATGAGCACGCGGCGATAGGGCTTGGACTCGTAGGACGTCCGCACCATGTACACCTTGCAGTCGAGCCCGAACTGCGAGCAGGCGAACGACAGCGCCGTGCCCCACTGGCCGGCCCCGGTCTCGGTCGTCAGCCGGCTCACACCCTCGGCCTGGTTGTAGAAGGCCTGGGCCACCGCGGTGTTCGGCTTGTGCGACCCGGCGGGGCTGACCGACTCGTCCTTGAAGTAGATGCGGGCGGGGGTGCCCAGCTCCTGCTCCAAGCGCTCGGCCCGCACCAGCGGGGTGGGCCGCCACAGCCGGAGGATGTCGAGCACCTCGCCGGGCACGTCGATCCACGGGGCCGGGCTCATCTCCTGCTGGATGAGCGCCATGGGGAACAGGGGCGCCAGGTCGTCGGGACCGAGCGGCTCGCGGGTGGCCGGGTGGAGCGGCGGCTCCAGCGGCTCGTCCAGCCGGGCCAGGGCGTTGTACCAGGCGGTGGGGAGCCGGTCGGGCGGCAGGTCGAAGCGCATCGCGGGGATGCTAGATGCCCTGCTCGCGGGCCATGGCGGTCATTCCGCCGACCGCGTTAGCGGGACATGGCGGTCATTCCGCCGACCGCGCTATCGGGACATGGCGGTCATCCCGCCGACCGCGCTATCGGGACATGGCGGTCATCCCGCCGTCTACCGGGATGACGGCCCCGTTGACGAACGAGGCCTCCGGGGCGGTGAGCGCGACCACCATGTAGGCGATCTCCTCCGGGCTGCCGTAGCGGCCGAGCGGGATGTTGCGGCGCCCGTAGGCGGCGCGGGCCTCCTCGGGGATCGGCGCGGTCATCCCGGTGAGCGTGGCCCCCGGGCACACGCAGTTGGCGGTGACACCCCGGCGGCCGAGGTCCACGGCCAGGGACCGGGTGAGGCCGACCACGGCGTGCTTCGACACCGTGTAGGGCCCGCCGTGCCGCCCGGCGGTCAGGGCCTCGGTCGAGGCGATGTTGACGATCCGCCCGGCCTCACTGGCCAGCAGGTCGTCCAGGCACGCCCGCACCGTGTTGAGCGTCCCGTTGAGGTTGACCGCCAGCGTCGCATCCCACACCGCGCCGTAGCCCGGGTCCTCCAGCTCGGCCAGGGCGGGGATGCCGGCTGCGTTGACCAGGATGTCGACCGGCCCGAGGCGCTGCCGGACGCCGTCGACCGCGGCCTCGACCGCGGCCGCGTCGCTCACGTCGACGGACGGGTCGCCGTTGCGGTCGAACACCGCGACCGCGACGCCTGCGGCCGCCAACCCGGCCACGGTGGCCCGGCCGATGCCGCTGGCCCCGCCGGTCACGATCGCCACCCGCCGGCCGTCCTCGGTAGACATGGGGCGGGACCCTATCGGGCGGAGCGGGCTCAGGCCGTCGGCTCGGCCGCGGCTTCGGGTGATGCGGCCCGGGCCGCCCGCTCCTGGGACTCGGCGTGGCCGGCCGTGATGTCTGGCATCACGAAGCGGGCGGCCGACGAGAGGATGAAGCCCGCGGCCAGGGCGATGGGCACCATGACCAGCATGCTGGACTGCACGCCGTAGGTGTCCGAGATGCGGCCGATCAGCGGGAAGAACACGGCGATGCCGGGCACCGCGAACACGGTGATGGTGGTCAGGCCGGCGGCGCGGACCCGCGGCGGAGCCACCAGGGACAGCAGGGCGTAGAACGCAGGCGCCAGGGTCCCGATGGAGGCCGCGAGCAGCGCGTGCATGGCGATGGCCAGCCACACCGTGGGGGCGTAGGCGAGGATCACGAGGCAGATCGCGTCGGCCACGCCGACCAGGCCGACGAAGCGCAACAGGTAGCCCGGATCCCGCATCGCCACCTTCGCCACCCACGGCATGATCAGGAAGACGCCGGCGATCTGGAGCGGCTCGACCCCGGCGGCGATCCAGCCGCGGGCGAGGCTGGAGAGGCCGAACACCTCCTCGTAGACGAGGGACAGCAGGTTCTGCACACCGAACAGGGCCACGCCCAGGAACGGGGCCGCGTACCAGATCCGCCGGATGGTGTGCACCCGCGCCAGCGCGCCGACGGTCGACCGGATGGTCTCCGGCGGCTCGGCCACCTGCGCCGCCGCCTCGTCCAGGCCGGCCGCCCGCCGCTCGTGGACGCCCCGCACCGGCTCGTGCAGGCGCAGGGCGAACAGCACGATGATGCCGGTGGGGATGGCGAAGAGCAGGAACGGCGCCCGCCAGGTGAAGAAGTAGGCGAGGGTGCCGGCGAGGATCGGCCCGATGATCTGCCCCACCGAGTTGGCCTGCCGGTGCACGGAGAAGACCTTCACCCGGGTCTCCGGTGGGTACCAGTCCGCCAGCAGCGAGTTGTGGGTCGGCTCCACCACGGCGCGCCCGGTCCCGGCGCCGACCCGCATGGCCACGAGCATCAGCGGCGTCAGCGCCAGGGCGGTGCCCACCGAGAACAGCCCCCACAGCGCCGCGCCCACCGTGGCGATGCGCACCCGGTTGGCCCGGTCGCAGTAGAACGAGAGCGGCACCGCGATGATCAGCACCGCGATCGTGGTGGCGGAGACGATGCTGAGGGCGCCGGCGTTGCTGAGGCCGAAGTCGTCGCGGATGTCCGGCAGCAGGACCGAGAACGCGGTGCGGTCGAGCTCGTCCACGGCGTTGAGGCCGAACAGGACGATCAGCGGGAAGGCGGGCAGGCCCCCGGTGACCACCGAGGGCCGCCAGTCCGCCGCCCAGGTGCGCAGCGACCTCAGCACTCGGCCACCTCGGCGCGGTCGATGACGAAGCCCTGGTAGCCCTGGGCGGCCACGTTGGTGCACATGGCCTCATAGGGCGGGAAGCCGGGGAGGGGCATGAACACCCGGGGCTTGCCGGGGATGTTGGCGCCCAGGTACCACGAGTTGCAGGTGGGGAAGAGCGTGAGCCCGGCCACGGTGTTGACGTAGGCGACCCAGTTCTCCACCGCTTGGGGCTCGGCCTCGATGGTCGCGTGGCCCCCGTCCCGCAGGTGCTGCAGGCAGGCGGTGATCCACTCGACGTGCTGCTCGATGGAGGTGACCATGTTGGTCAGCACCGACGGGCTGCCGGGCCCGGTGACCAGGAACAGGTTGGGGAAGCCGGCCACCGCCAGGCCGAGGTAGGTCTTGGGCCCTTCGCCCCAGGCGTCGGCCAGCGTGCGGCCGCCCACGCCCTCGAACCGGATCCTGGCCAGGGCGCCGGTCATGGCGTCGAAGCCGGTGGCGAACACGATGACGTCGACCTCATGGTCCTCACCGTTGGCGCGGACGCCGGTGGACGTGATGGCCTCGATGCCCGCGGCGCTTATGTCGACCAGGCGGACGTCGGGCCGGTTGAACGTCTCGTAGTAGCCGGTGTCCACGCACAGGCGCTTGCACCCGATGACCTGGGTCGGGCTCAGCAGGTCCGCGACCTCAGGGTCGTGGACGACGCCGCGGATCTTGTCCCGCACGTACTCGGCGGCGACCTCGTTGGCCTCCGGGTTGGACAGCGCGTCGGTGAACACGGCCACGAAGCCGAGGCCGCCCTGGTCCCAGCGATCGTCGAGCTGGCGCTGCCGCTCAACGGCGTCGAGCTCGGCCATGGCGTGCACCGGCGGTCCCAGCGTCGACAGCGCGCCGAAGCCGGCCATGGCCTGCCGGTTGGCGGCCCGGACCTCGCCGTAGCGGGCCTTGACCTCGTCCTGGTGACCGGGCGCCAGCGGCCCGTTGTGAGCGGGCACCGAGTAGGTGGCGGTGCGCTGGAACACCGTGAGCTGGTCGGCCTGCTCGGCGATCATCGGGATCGACTGGACGGCCGACGACCCGGTGCCGATCACGGCCACCCGCCGGCCGGTGAAGTCGACCCCCTCGTGGGGCCAGCGGCCCGTGTGGTACGTCGGGCCCCGGAACGTGTCGCGCCCGGGGATGTCGGGCAGGTTGGCGGCCGAGAGGCAGCCGGTGGCGGCCACGACGAAGCGGGCCGTGAGCCGCTCGCCCGCCTCGGTGGTGACGGTCCAGGTGGCGCTGGCCTCGTCGAAGGCGGCGCCGGTGACCCGCGTGTCGAGCTGGATGTCGCGGCGGAGATCGAAGCGGTCGGCGACGTGGTCGAGGTAGCGGAGGATCTCCGGTTGGGAGGCGTAGCGCTCGGTCCACTCCCAGTCCTGCTGGAGATCGTCGTCGAAGCCGTAGGAGTACTCCAGGCTGGGCACGTCGCAGCGCGCCCCGGGGTAGCGGTTCCAGTACCAGGTGCCGCCCACGCCGCCGCCGGCCTCCAGCACCCGGGCGGTGAAGCCCGCCCGCCGGAGCCGGTGCAGCATGTAGAGGCCCGCGAACCCCGCCCCCACGACGACCACATCCACGTCCGTGTCCACGCTCGGCCGTGGCGTCCCCCCATCCCCGGTCATGGGCTCACGCTAGGCGGTGAGGCGCGGCGCGCTCTATCCGGCGAACGGCGCTCTCGGGAGCTGATAGTGTCGTTTCCATCGGGCACCACCAGGAGTTTCTGCCGCATCTGCACGGCGATCTGCGGCATCGTGGTCGAGACCGACGGCGAGTCGCACCTGGTGGGCGGATTCTCCGGCTTCGCCGGGATGGTCCGCTACTCGGGCGTCCCGGTCACGTTGCGCGCACGGGGGTGAGCTCTCCGAGGGAACCCGCTCATTCGGGTGCGACCGCCGGTTGTCGAGTGGGGATGGAGGACGCCGTGCCCAGGGCGACGAGCGCCAGCAGCGCGAGGACCGCCAGCGCCGCCCGCAGGCCGTTGATCCGCGCCTCGGCGTTCTCGTCCACCACGGCCTGGGCGGTGTCCGGGGGGACGCCGGCGTCGTCCAGCGCCTGCTCCAGGTCGGCATCGGACACGAAGGGGATCCCGCCGCTCAGCTCGACCTGGGCCTGCGCCGTCACCTCGGCCGGGACGTCGGGGTTGCCCACGATGCCGGTGAAGAACGAGGTGGTCAGCGCCGACATCAGCACGGCGCCGGCCAGGGCGGTGCCGACCGACGCGCCGAGGTTGCTCAGCGTGTTCTGCAACCCGCCGACCTCGCCGCTCTGCTCGTCGGGGACCGAGGACACGGTGACGCTTCCGAGCTGGGAAGCGAGGGCGCCGATGCCGAGCCCGGCCAGGAGCATCGGCCAGGTGATGATCTCCGGGCCCGCGCCCGCGTCGAGCAGGCCGATCATGATCACGGTGCCAATGAACAGCGCGGCGAAGCCCGCCCGGACGACCAGCCGGGGCGACACGTCGGGCGCGAAGCGCGGGATCCCGACGGCCGCCAGCAGCAACGTGAGCGACAGCGGGAGCAGCCGGACGCCGGTGGCGATGGCAGTCAGCCCCAACGCGACGGACAGGAACAGGGGCACGCAGAAGAACAGGCCCGCCTGCACCAGGTACTGGAAGAAGAAGGCGGTGAGGCCGCCGCGCAGCACCGTGATCCGCAGCATGGCGGGATCGAACAGGATGGCTTCGCCCCGTTGGCGGCGCCACCGCTCCCAGGCCAGGAACCCGACGAGGACGGTCCCGCCCGCCAGGATCAGCCAGATCACGGGGGAGAGCCCGAGCCACTGGGGGGCCTCGGGCTTGGGCGCCACGAAGCCCCAGGTGCCAGAGCGGAGGATGCCGTAGACCACCAGGCCGAGCCCCGCGGCCGACAGCGCCGTGCCCACCAGGTCGAGGTGCGCCTCGGGGTCGGCGGGGGTGTCGGCCATGCGCCGGGCCAGGGCGAGGATGACGATCACCATGAGGACCTCGCCCGCGAACACCCAGCGCCAGGACCAGTAGGTGGTGAACAGCCCGCCGATCAGCGGCCCGGCCGCCACCGCGATGGCAGCCGCCGACGCCACCAGGCCGTAGGCCCGGGGCCGGTCGGCGCGCCCGAAGTTGGAAGCCACCAGCGCCACCACGGCCGGCATGATCAGCGCGGCACCGATGCCCTCCAGCAACGACCAGCCGATCATCAGCGTCGCCAGGTTCTGGGAGATGGCGGTCAGGAACGAGCCACAGCCGTAGATGACGCAGCCGATGCTGAAGGCCCGCTTCCGGCCGAGGATCTGACCCACCTTCCCGCCCGTGATCATCAAGGTCGCCATCACGAGCGTGTACATGGTGATCGCGGTCTGGATGCCGACCACCGTCGTGTCGACGTCGTTCGCCACCGTGGCGATGGACACGTTCATGACCGAGCTGTCCAGCGTCATGAGGAACTGCGCAGAGGCGAGCGTCACCAGCACCGTGGTGGACACGTCCGCCGTCCGCTCGGTCGTGACCGTCATCCGCGCAGCGTGCCACACGGTGGGTGGTAACATCGGCATTCACGGCGACGTCCCATCGCCGAACCCTCGATCCGGCGCTCGCGCCACCGGCCCGAGAGGGCAAAGGGAGCCCTAGCTCTCGGGACGCCGGTCCAGCTGTGCCCTTTCCGGCAGGGGCGTCGCGAGCGTGAGTCGCGAGGTCCCGGCCGTCGAGAGGAGCGCACGATGACCGAGCACAAGTCGTTCAAGCGCCTCGTCCGGGGCCGCATGGCCAAGACCGGCGAGAGCTACACCGCGGCGAGGGCCCAGCTGCTCGCCGGCACCGAGCCCCCGGCCGTCGACCCGGACGTGCTGCAGTTCCCCTGCTCCGAGGAGCGGCTCCGCGAGCAGACCGGCCGCGGCTGGGAGGAGTGGTTCGACCTGCTCGACTCCTGGGGCGCGGCGTCCATGGGCCACACCGAGATCGCCCGGCGAGTGGGCGAGCTCCCCGGGGTGCCGGGGTGGTACGCCCAGGCCGTCACCATGAGCTTCGAGCGCGCCCGAGGCCTGCGGGCGGTCGGGCAACGAACCGGCCGTCAGGGCTTCGTCGCCGGTGTGTCGAAGACCATCGCCGCCAGCGCCGAGGACGTGTTCGCCGCGTTCGTCGACCCGTCCCAGCGGGCCGGCTGGCTGCCCGACATCGTGCTGTCGGAACGGACCGTCGCGAAGCCGAGCCGGACCGCCCGCTATGACGTGGGGGACGGCCCCACCCGGCTGATGGTGACCGTCGACGCGAAAGGTCCGAAGAAGGCCACGCTGGTGGTCGAGGAGTCCCGGCTGGCCGGCGCTGCGCAGCGCGAGGTCCGCCAGGACTTCTGGCGGCAGGCGGTCGCCACGCTCAAGACGGAGCTCGAAACCCAGGCCTGAGCGCGCCACGAGGCCGAGCGGGTCGGGCGGGAGCCGCCGCCCAAGAGCGCGATTTGGCGGCCGGGCCGCAGCTCGACAGCGAGGCCTCCAGGCAACACAGCATGGCAACACGGGACCACGTGTCTGATCCGCGCACGTTCTAGGGCAGGTCGAGCAGGGAGCGGTCGAGCTCGCCGACCGAGCCCGCACCCAGGAGGCTCAGGGTGCGGGCGAGGTCGGCGCGCAACCAGGCGAGCACGCGGTCGACGCCACGCTCGCCCGCCGCGCCGAGGCCGTACAGGTATGCACGCCCGGCCATGACGGCGGTAGCGCCCGCAGCGACGGCCTTGACGATGTCGCTGCCCCGCCGGACGCCGCCGTCGCAGATGATCTCGGTGCG
>JBKPRV010000481.1:0-10968 GCA_046734715.1 Actinomycetota bacterium
CGCCCGCCCCGCGCCGGCCAGCACCACGACCCGGACGTCGTCCCGCTCGGCCACGTCGCCGATGGCGGCTTGCAGACCGGCCCGGGTGGCGTCGTCGAGGGCGTTGAGCTTGTGGGGCCGCTCCAGCGTGATGCGGCCCACGCCCGTCGCCCCGCCGGTCTCGACGCGGACGGGGCCGTCGGTCACGGGCCGGACCCTAACGCGCCGCAGGCCGTCCGACCCGAGGGGACCGGACGGCCTGCCCGCGGCCGGGGGGCCGGCATGGCTGAGGCCTGTCGGGCGGGCGGCACCGGCAGGCCTGGGCGGAAGGTTCGGGGAGCGGGGAAAGGGGCGAGGCCTGCCCGACGGACGGGGTCGGGCAGGCCTGGCCCTGGGGTGACGCGCCAGCCGGCGGGCGGCGTAGGCCGGGCGTCACCGGGACATGGGTGATCAGCTGCTGACGTGATCGTCGCCGGCGGGGTCGTCGCCCCCGCCGCGGCCGGAGCCGCTGGAGCCCGAGCCGCTGGAGCCCCCGTGATCGTCGGTGACGTCGGCGGCGCCGTGGTCGTCGACGGCGTCGTGGCCGTGATCGTCGACCGCGTCGTGGCCGTCGTCGTCGCCGACCGCAGCCGTGTTGCCGGGGCCGCTGTTGGCGCTACCCGGGCCACTGTTGTCGTCGACAGCCATGTCGTCGTCGAGGCCTCGGGTCTCGACGACCACGCCGTTCTCGATGCGCACCTCGGTGCCGGCGACCTCGTCGCGGAACCGCACGCGCTCACGGATGGCTCCGTGTTCGACCTCGACGTTGACCTGCACCCGCTGGCCGTCCCGGCGGAAGTCGACCTCGATCTCGGCCCCGGCGCCCTGCTCGACCTCGACGGCCCAGCCCGCGTTGGGGGTGGCCGACAGGAGCGTGAGCTGGTTGCCCTCGCGCGACGCCGCGCTGGTGGTCGACGTCGAGCGGCTGGAGACCGCCATCTCCGAGCTCATCCGCAGCGCTCGCCGGCCGCTGCACGCCGGCATGGTGGGCGCGGTGTGCGACCTGGTCTCGGTGGCCCGGGAGCGGACCGACTTCTGGAGCGCGCTGGCCGAGGACGACGGCCGCGACTGGACGCTGGACGTCGACGGGACGCACGGCCCCTGCCCGGTCCCGCTGTCGGCGGGGGAGGTGGCCGCAGCCCTGGACGCACTGGTCGGCAACGTGTTCGCCCACACCCCCGAGGGGACGCCCTACGCCGTGCGGGTGGAGCTGGCCGACGGGACCGCCCGGCTGATCGTGGAGGACGCCGGTCCCGGCATCGCCGCCCCGGGCGACGCCCTCGACCGCGGGGTCACCGGGGCGGGATCGACCGGCCTCGGTCTCGACATCGCCCGCCAGGCGGCGGAGGCGGCCGGCGGCAGCATCGCCATCGACCGGTCGAGCCGCGGCGGCGCCGAGGTCAGCCTGGTGCTGCCCCTCGCCCGCCACCGCATCTGGGCTCGAGACCTACTCGATGAGGTGGAGGGCGAAGGCGATGGCGAAGCCGGCGGTGGTCATCAAGCCGACCTGGCGGCCGCCGTGCTCGAAGGCCTCGGGCATCATCGTGTCGGCCAGCATGGTGAGGACCGCGCCGCCCGCGAAGGCGAGGACGAAGGCGATGGTCCAGTTCGAGGCGTCGTCGAACACGCCAAAGCCCGCCAGCGAGGCCAGCGCCGAGACCAGCGCCACCAGCAACCACAGCCCGATGACGCGCCCGGGCGCCCAGCCGGAGGCCTTCAGCCCGGTGGTGGCGGCGATCCCCTCGGGCAGGTTCGACACGAAGACCGCCACGATGAAGGCGACACTGACCCCGGTGCCGGCCAGGAGCCCGATGCCGAGCACGATCGACTCGGGGATGCCGTCCAGGACCGCCCCCAGCACGATGGCCAGCCCCGATCCCTCCGCCTGCTCGCCGTCCGAGCTCTTGCGCTTGTCCCCGCCCATCCGGTCGATGATGGCGTCGCCCACGAAGAACGTGAGCGCCCCCGCCGCCAGCCCGACGGCCACGCCGCCCACACCGTGGGCGGTGTCCACCGCCTCTTCGACCAGGTCGAAGGCCACCGCGCTGATGAGCACGCCGCTGCCCAGGGCCATGACCAGGCCCAACACATGGCGATGGATGGGCACCACCAGGGCGAAGGCAGCCCCGATCACCAGGGCCCCCGCGCCCACCGCTCCCCAGAAGAACGCCTCTCCCACGGCCGGACTGTACGGCCATCCCACCCCGCGGGCGGTCACCCGGGCGGGGTGACGTCAGCGGGTGCCCGACGCGGTTCGGTTACGCCGAGCGCCTGACGCGCACCGAGAGACCCCGGGGGTTTGCTTCGATGTTGATCGCGGAGGTCGGCCTGGCAGAACTGCTGTGGTGGACGATCGAGCTGTTCTTCCTGTTCATGTTCATCTGGATCTTCGTCATGCTCATCGCGGACATCTTCCGTGACCACGAGCTGTCCGGCTGGGGCAAGGCGGCTTGGATCCTGCTGCTGGTCATCCTCCCGCTGATCGGGTGTCTGATCTACATCATCGTCCGCGGCCCGAGCATGGCCGAGCGCTCGGCGAAGCAGGCGGCCGCGGCCCAGGCCCAGATGGACGAGTACATCCGCCAGACCGTCGCCAGCAGCGGTGGCGGCGGTGCCGCGGACGAGCTCGGGAAGCTCGCCGCGCTGCGCGACGCCGGCACGATCAGCGAGGACGAGTTCCAGAGCATGAAGGCCCGGGTGGTGGCCGGCGCTTAGAAGGCGTGCCCGCCCATGTGGGCGGCGATCATGGCCATGGATTGCCGAACGGTGGTGGGGCCGTAGGTGCGGGCGGGTGCCATGCTCGCCCGCACGGCCTCCACCTCCTCCGGCGTGAGCCCGCTGGACCCGGTGATGGGCTCGATGTCGTACAGGCGGGCGGCGTTGATGCCGAAGATCTTGGCCTTCACCTCGTCGGTGAGGGCGGGGTAGCCGTGGGCTTCCTGGAGCTCCTCGCTGATCTGGAAGGTGCGCATGGCCTGGATCTGGTCCTGGGGGGTGCCGAACCAGATGGAGTCGGTGCCCCACACGACCCGATCCTCGCCGATGTACTTGAGCAGCTTGCCGATGATGTGGGCGGCCTCGGTGGGGTTGCGCATGATGAACCACCAGGTGCCGCCCAGTTCGGCGTAGACGTTGGAGTTGGGCTCGAGGCCCGCGTCGGTGACTGAGCGGATGAGCCGGTCGACGCCCTCGGGCGCGGGGTTGTCGGGGTCGTAGGGGCCGCTGTCGCCCTCCTGCCCGGGCTCGTAGCCCGAGTGGTACACCACGAAGTTGACGTCGGGGTTCCGGGCCGCGGCCGGCCCGATGTCGCTGGGGCTGGCGATCTCGGCCGACGACCCGACGATGGCCGAGATGCCCTTGTGGGTGCAGATGATGGGCGGGCCGAGCTCGCGTACGTGGTCGATGAACGTCTGGCCGATCTGGGGCCGGCTCGGGTCGTGGTCGTCGAAGTAGAAGTGCGCCTCGGTGGGCGTCATCGTGTAGATCTTCCAGGCCGCGATCGGGTAGCGCTCCTTCAGGTCGTCCATGTCCATGAGCGCCTGGTCGATGTTGCCGATGTGGGGATAGGCGCCGCCGTGCATCAGCACGCGGCCGTCCATGCCGATGCGGGTGGCCACGTCCAGCGCGAACAGCATGTCGTCGGGCTGCAGGCCGATCAGCGACTGCGTGGGCAGCGCCGAGAGGATCGACATCGACGTGTCGGAGCGGGCGTAGACCTCACGGAAGTAGGCGTCGGAGGTGAAGCACAGCCGGGTGTCGCCGGTCGCTCCCTCCGGGCAGCGGGACTGGGGGAACATGTCGGTCCACGCCGCCACCTGGCCGGTGGTGTCGTAGTTCACGTAGTGGGTCTGGACATCGAAGATGAACTCCTCGCCGCCCAGCTCCTCCAGCGCGGTGGCGGTGTCCTCGGTGGCGTCCTCGGACACGTCGAGGCTGCCGCCCGGACGCTCCCCCCGCGAGTTGGACTCCTCCTTCGAGCAGGCCCCCAGCACGAACAGCGTGGCGGCCGCGCCGGTGACGCTGTTGAGGAACTGACGCCGCGACATGCCGAGCCGGCGGGCCTTCTCGTCGGCCAGCCGGTGGGTGCGGCGGATCACCTCCTTCAGCCGAGGGCTGTGCGGCTGCGGATGGAACTCACCGTTCGAGACCGGCCCGAACTTGATCGGCAGCAGCTCGTCGTCGTCTCTGTATCCCCCAGTTCCCATGGGTTACATGTTGTCGCATTCGGCAAGCCCTTGCCGCACCGGACGCGTTGGTAACCCCACCGAATGTCATTACCTGGGTGTTCGCGGGTCACCCTCCCGGGGCGATGCCGTGCCGGCGCCGCGGGGCCAGGATCGAGCCGGTCTCAACCCCTCCGATCCCAAGGAGCGTCACCCCATGGGCTGCCTGCTGGCCATCTTCGCCGGGGCGTTCCCCCGCATCGCCCTCGTCATCTTCTGGCTCGCACGGCCCGACCGGATGGACGCCATCTTCACCAGCTTCGTGTGGCCGGTGCTGGGCATCATCTTCCTGCCCTTCACCACGCTGATCTACGTGCTGCTGTGGCAGTTCCCGCAGGGCGTGACCGGCTGGGACTGGTTCTGGATCGCCATCGCCTTCCTGCTCGATGTCAGCCACTGGGCGGCGACGGCCAGCCAGCGCAACCAGATACCCGGGCGCGCGATGTAAGGGCTAGAGCCCGACGGTGGCACAGGTCTGGCGGATGACGTCGGCCGACGCCGCCAGGCCCTCGTGCTCCACGGCGTCCAGCGGCACCGCCAGGCGTTCGGTGACGCCGGTGTGGTCGACCACGCACGGGACCGACATGCACACGTCGGTGATGCCCTGGTAGTCCGCCAGGTACGAGCTCACCGGCAGCACCCGCCGCTCGTCGCGGTCGATGGCCTCGACCACCCGGGCGGTCACCAGCCCGATGGCGTGGTTGGTCGCGCCTTTGCCGGCGACGATCCGGTAGGCGGCCCGGCGCACGTCCTCCAGCAGCCGGCGGCGCTCGTCGGCGTCGGGCACGCCGCCCAGCTCCGGTCCCCACTCGTCGACACTGAGCCCGGCGATGGTGGCGCTCGACCACAGCGCCACCTCCGAGTCGCCGTGCTCCCCCACGATGTAGGCGTGCACGTTCTGCACGGCCACGCGGCAGCGCTGGGCCAGCAGCGCCCGGAACCGGCTGGTGTCGAGCACGGTGCCGGTCCCCAGCACGCGCGACGGGTCGAGGCCGCTCACGTCCAGCGCGGCCCGGGTCACGACGTCGACCGGGTTGGTCACCATGAGCAGCAGCGCATCAGGGGCGGCGGCCATGACCTCGGGGATCACCTTGCGGCACATGGCCACGTTGTCCGCCGCCAGGTCCAGGCGGGTCTGGCCGCGCTTCTGCTTGGCCCCGGCCGCCAGCACGACCACGCGTGCGCCCGCGCACTCCGCCAGGTCGTCGGTGCCGCGCACGTCGGCCATGCCCGCGAACTGCACGCTGTGGGTCAGGTCGAGGGCGTGCGCCTCGGCCTTCTCCTTGTTGATGTCGCAGATCACCAGCTTCTGGGCCACGCCGCGGAGCAGGCAGGCATAGCCGGCCGTCGCCCCGACCTCGCCGGCCCCGACGATGGCGAGCTTCACCGCACCACGACCACGGCTCGGGCCGACCGGTGGGCCACATGCCGGCTGACGCTGCCGACCAGCGGGTCGCCTTCGGCCCCGCGCCCGGACGAGCCCAGCACGACCAGGTCGGCGCCCAGCTCGTCGGCCCGCGCCACCAGCGCCGCGGCCAGCTCGTCGAGGGGACCGGGAGGGACGGACACGACGTCGCACTCGGCCCCGCTGCGGCCCGCCAGCGTCACCGCCCACAGCACCGCGGCCTCGGCCGCGGGCCGCCCGTCGTTGCCCACCACCAGGCGCTTGAGGGCAGGCGGCGGCTCGGAGCCGCCCGCCGGGACCACCAGCACGGGCACGGTTGCCTCCTGCAGCAGGTGCAGGGCCGTGCTGCCCATGGCCTGGTCGTCGGGCAGGTCCGCGCCCCGCGTGCCCACCACTGCCAGCTGGGCGTTCAGCTCGGCGATCTCGTCCACCACGGCGTCGATGGCGGGCTGCTCCCGCACCCGGACCCGGAAGTCGACGCCGGCGTCGGCCAGGGGCGCGCACCACTCCTGCTCGGCCAGGGCCTGGATCTCGTCCCGGTGGGCGTGGCCCGGCACCAGCTCACCCCGCAGCGGGACGAGCAGGCCGAGCCCGTGCACGGCGGACACCCGGGCGCCCAGCAGCGGTGCCAGCTCGGCGGCCCAGCCGGCCGCCCGCTGAGCGGCGGGGGAGTGGTCGACCCCGACGACGATCCAGGGCTGAGCATCCGGCTCGGTCACTGCGTCAGCCTGCCCCGCCGGATCCCGCCACGTCGAGCACCGCCGCCCCGCGCACCCGCCCGTGCGCCAGGTCGGCCAGCGCCCGGTCGGCCTCCGCCAACGGGTACGGCGTGGTGGTGACCTGCACCGGGATGCGGGCCGCGAGGTCGAGGAACTCCAGGCCGTCCCGCCGGGTGTTGGCGGTGACGCTGCGCACCTGGCGCTCCTGGAACAGGTGCTGCTGGTACTCGAGCGTGGGTATGTCACTGAGGTGGATGCCCGCGATGGCCAGGGTGCCGCCCCGGTCCAGGGCCCGCAGCGCCACCGGCACCAGCTCGCCGGCGGGGGCGAACAGCACGGCCGCGTCCAGGGGCTCTGGCGGCTCGTCGGTCGGACCGCCGGCCGACGCTACGCCCAGGTCGAGCGCCAGCCGCCGGGCCTCCTCGCCGCGGGTGAGGACGTGCACGGTGGCCCCCTCGTGCAGCGCCACCTGGGCGGCGATGTGGGCCGAGCCGCCGAACCCGTAGATGCCCAGCCGGCCGCCGGGCGGCAGGGCCGCCCGCCGCAGCGCCCGGTAGCCGATGATGCCCGCGCAGAGCAGCGGGGCGGCGTGGCGGTCGTCGAAGGCGTCCGGCAGGCGGTAGGCGTAGCGCTCGTCGACCACCGCGGCCTCGGCGTAGCCGCCGTTCGCGTCCCAGCCGGTGAAGGCGGGTGCCACGCACAGGTTCTCGTCGTTCCGGACGCAGAAGCGGCACTTGCCGCACGTGTGGCGCAGCCACGGCACGCCGATCCGCTCGCCGGGAGCGAAGCGCGCCGCGCCCGGTCCGCACTCGTCGACCGTGCCCACGATCTCGTGCCCGGGCACGACCGGGGAGCGATGCGGCGGCAGGTCGCCCTCGGCCACGTGCAGGTCGGTGCGGCACACCCCGCAGACATGCACCCGGACCCGAACCTCGCCCGGGCCCGGCTCCGGCACGGGCAGCGACGCCGCCACGAGCGGGCCGCGGTCGATGGGCCCGGGGTGCTCGACCACCCAGGCCCGCATCGTGGCTGTCATGGCGCCTACGTTCGCGCCGGCGGGATCGGAAGGTCAGGCGTGGGCGAAGTGGCGTAGCTGCCAGCCCACCCCGATGGCCACGACCCCGGTGACGAGGAAGCGGATGCCGAGGATGAACGCCAGCACCACCAGCGTGGCCTCGGGCCACACCAGCACCACGACGCCGAGCGCCACGCCCAGCACGCCCAGCCCGAGCTGGAGGGCGAAGTCGGCCTGGTCGCGCGAGCCCAGCGCCACGGCGACCCGCACCGCGCCCGCGGCGACCAGGGCGATGCCGGCCACCACGGCCAGCGCCCACAGCGTGATGTCGGGCCACACCAGCACGGCGATGCCCGCGGCCACCAGCAGCCCGCCCGAGATCCACACGGCCCAGCCGAGGCCGGGCTCCCCGTGCAGGGCGAGGATCTCGAGGGCACCGGCGAAGATGAGCGAGAGCCCGACCAGCCAGGCCAGCACGACCACCGAGTCGTACAGGTTGGTCAGCACCCACAGGCCGAGGAGGACCATGATGAGGCCGCCGACCACCGACACCCACCAGCCGCTGGCGTCGACTTCGGCGTACTCGATGGGGCGGGGCGGGGGCGGCGGGTCTGGGGACGCGAACCCGGCATCGAAGTCGGTCACGACAGCTCCTTGAGACATGGTGTGATGCCGTGATCGTCCGCCCCGACCCCCCGCCCGCATCGCCCGGCGCGGGTGATTCCCTCACCCTCGTCGTCGACGGCAACAACGTGATGGGCGCCCGCGCCGACGGGTGGTGGCGGGACCGGCCCGCGGCCGCCCGCCGGCTGCTGGCGCGCGTGCAGTGCTACGCCTCGCGGGTCGACCACCCGGTCGTGGTGGTGTTCGACGTTCCCCAGGCGGACCTGCCCGAGGGCGACCACGACGGCGTGGCCGTCCGCTATGCCCGGCGGCCGGGCCGGGACGCGGCCGACGACCGGATCATGGAGGACTTGGAGTCCGACCGTGTCACGGAGGACTCGGCGGCGGGGCGGGGGCGCGTCGAGCTCGTCACCTCCGACCGGAAGCTGGCCCGGCGGGCCCGCGCCCAGGGCGCCGTCGTCAGCGGCGCCGGCGCCTTCCTCGCCCTCCTGGACCGCACCGGGTGCTAACCGCGAGTAACTTCCCGCGGATGCGGCTACGGTCGGGGGCATGGCGATACGGGCCGATGGCCGCTGACGCCGTACCCGGGGGGTTGTCCGAGCCGGTCGGGTCCGCCGAGCGGACCCTCACCGGGCGCGGGCCGAGCGGGCAGAGCACGCGGGACAGCCTGGTCGAGGTGGCCTGGGAGGTCTTCAGCGACAAGCCGTACCGCAACGTGCGCATCGCCGAGATCGCGGCGCGGGCCGGGGTGTCGACCGGCAGCTTCTACACGTATTTCGAGTCCAAGGAGGCGCTGTTCCGGGTGGTCGCCTCGGCGGCGCTCGAGCAGCTGTTCTCCTACGACCGCGTCGATCCCGACAACACCGACCAGAACCCGGTGCGTGACCTGGCCTACGGCATGCGCCAGTTCTTCCTCTCCTGCCTCCGCAACCGCACCGTCTGCCTGTCCATCGAGCAGATCCGGCTCATCGACGACGACGTGCGCCTCAACCGGCGGGGCACGCTCATGCGGGGCGCCAAGCGCGTCGAGCGCTGGATCAAGAGCTTCCAGGAGCAAGGGGTGTGCGACCCCGACATCGACCCCTGGTTCACCGCCCTGGCGCTGCAGGCGATGGCGGTCAACCTGGCGTACGACCAGCTCGTGTTCCGGGACCGGCCCCAGGACATCGACGCACTGGTGGCGGCGGTGACCCCCATCTGGGCCCGGGCGGTGGGGCTGGAGCAGTGGCTGCACCGGATGTAGACGCCGGCACCACGCGCGTGGACCGCTGGCTCTGGGCGGTCCGGGTGACCAAGACCCGCAGCCTGGCCACCGACGCCTGCCGCGGTGGCCACGTGCGGGTCAACGGCCATCCGGCCAAGCCGGCCGCCGCCGTGCGGGTGGGCGACCGGGTCGAGGCCACGCTCGCCGGGCGCCCGCGGGTGCTGGAGGTGGCCCGCGTCATCGACAAGCGGGTCGGCGCTCCGCTGGCGGCCGAGTGCTACGTCGACCACAGCCCGCCCCCGCCTTCGTCCCACGACACTCCGGCAACCTTCGCGCGCGACCGGGGTGCGGGGCGCCCCACCAAGCGGGACCGGCGCCGGCTCGACCGCTTCCGTCGCGGTTGACGTTGTGTGCACAATCCCTGCATGGGGGAGCGAACGACCGTACGGCGGCGGGTCCTGATCGAGGACGCGCGGCGCAACGGTCATCACCTCCGGGCCACATGGCACGCGGAGACCCGCCAGTTCGTGTTCAGCACCTGGCGCGACGACGTCTGCACCGGCGCGACCCGCATCGCGGTGGAGGACGTGGCCGAGCTGGCCGGCCTGATGGTCGACGGCCTGGCCGACTCGGCCGTCACGTCGCCCGCCCCGTCGCCCTCGCCGCGGCCGGCGTCGCAGGGGGCGTCCGGCCTCGGGGATCGCGCCCGGGCGTGGTGGCGCACGTTCCACGGCCTGGCCGCGTAGCTAGCGGTTGAGGGCGGCCACGGCCTGGCCGTAGGCGCGGAAGGCCTCCCGCAGCTCGGCGGGAGCGAGGATTTCGAGCGGGACGCCCAGCCCCGCCAGGTAGTACACCATGCCCGCGACGTCGCTACCCCCCAGCTCCACGACCGTGGCGTCCGGCCCGTCGGCGGTGTGCATCCCGACCGTCCGGGGGATGACGTCGAGCGCCTCGGCCGCGCCCAGCGCCAGCCGTACCCGAGCCTGCAGCGGGTAAGGCCCCAGGGCCATGCCCCGCGCCACCAGCGCCAGCGGATCGGGCGGGTCGGACAGGTCGGCCCGGCCGCCCGCGACGACTGCGGTGGACACGCGGTCGAGCCGGAAGGTGCGCCAGTCGGACCGGTCCACGTCCCGCGCCACCAGGTACCAGCGGGGCCCGTAGCGCACGAGCCGGTAGGGGTCGACCCGTCGCTCGCTCGCCCGGCCCTGGCGGTCGGTGTAGCCCAGCCGCAGCCGGTCGCCCGCCCGGCAGGCCTGGGCCAGCGTGACCAGCAGGTCGGCGTCGAGCGGATCGGGGTCGCGGCCCCGCAGCTCCGCGGTGGCTCCGTGCACGGCTCGCACGCGGGCCGCCAACGGAGCCGGCAGCACCTGGTCGAGCTTCGCCAGCGCCGACACGGTGGCGTCGTCCAGGCCGGCCACGCTGCCGTCGGCCGCGGCCCGCAGGCCCACGGCCACCGCCACCGCCTCGTCGTCGTCGAGCAGCAGGGGCGGCAGCGCCCCGCCGCGGCCCAGCTGGTAGCCGCCGTGCGGTCCGGCCCGGGCCTCCACCGGGTAGCCCAGGTCCCGCAGCCGGGTGACGTCGCGCCGCACGGTGCGCTCGGTGACGCCGAGCCGGTCCGCCAGCTCTTGCGCTGTCCATCCCGGGCGGGACTGGAACAGCGACAGCAGGCGCAGCAGCCGGGCCGACGTCTCCAGCACGGGGTCAAGAATGCCAGATGACCCGGACCGAACCTGTCCGGGATAGCGGGTACGGTCCGGGCA
>JBKPRV010000482.1:0-3961 GCA_046734715.1 Actinomycetota bacterium
ATGTCGCGCACCCGCTCGGCGACGACGGGCCACGGGGCGAGGCAGAGCGCCGGGTCGAGGTTGCCCTGCACGGCCACGCCGGGCCCGAGGCGGCGGCGGGCGTCGTCGAGCGGCACCCGCCAGTCGACTCCCACCACCGACGCGCCCGCCTTGGCCAGCAGCCCGAGCAGCTCGCCGGTGGTGACGCCGAAATGGATGCCGGGCACGCCCAGGTCCGCCACGCCCGCGAACACCTTGGTGCTGGCCGGCAGGACGTGGCGCTCGTACAGGCCCGGGGCCAAGGTCCCGGCCCAGCTGTCGAACAGCTGCACCGCCGACGCGCCCGCCTCCACCTGGGACCGCAGCGAGGCGATGGCGATGTCTGCCAGCCGGTCCATCAGCGCCGCCCACAGGTCGGGACGGCCCAGCATCAGGGCCTTGGTCCGCCCCAGCGTGCGTGAGGGGCCGCCCTCCACCAGGTAGCTGGCCACGGTGAACGGCGCCCCCGCGAAGCCGATCAGGGGCACGTCCCCCAGCTCGCCCACGACGCTGCGGACGGCCTGGGCCACGTAGGGGCAGTCGGCCTCGGGATCCAGCGGCCGCAGCCGCTCCAGGTCGGACTCGTCCTCGAACGGCCGCTCGACGACCGGGCCGACGCCGGGCTCGATCACCACCCCGAAGCCGATGGCGTCCACCGGCACCACGATGTCGCTGTAGAGGATGGCGGCGTCGACCCCGTAGCGCCGCACGGGCTGGAGGGTGATCTCGGTGGCGAGATCCGCGTCCCGGACCGCGTCGAGGATGGTGCCGGTGCGCCGGATCTGGCGGTACTCCGGCAGGGATCGCCCGGCCTGGCGCATGAACCACACCGGCACCCTCGCCGCCGGCCGGTTGTGGCAGGCCAGCAGGAAGGGCGCGTCGGCGGGCGGGGCCATCGCGGCCACGCTACTGCCGGTACCCCCATGCGCCCGAGCCCAGGAGGGGGAACACCCCCGTCGACATGGGCGGCTCCGGGCCTCAGGATGGGCGTCATGCGGCCCTCCGACGAGGACACCCCTGACCGGGGAGACGGCGACTCCCTGGCCGACGGCGTGGGCGAGATCTCCTCCAGCGCCGATCCCTTCGGCGACGAGCTGTCGGACGACACCTACGGCGACGATTCCGACGGCGACGGCGGCAACGACATCGGCGACACCTACGGCGGTGACACCTACGGCGGCGGTGACGACGACAGCTTCGGCGACGGCTCCGGCGAGCCCGACGAGAGCGTGGACGTCGACGGCGACACCGGCAGCGACGACGGGGCGGTCCTGGAGGGCGACGACGAAGTCCCCCCGCTGGAGCTGGTGGGCCACGAGAACTCCCCGTTCGAGAGCGTCGGCCACCTGCTCGACGAGATCGGCGACGCCCTGTTCGGTGACGACGCCGGCGACGACGACGAGGCGTTGGTGGCGGCGGCCGCGTCCCCCTTCGACGGCGATCCGGCCGACCTCGCCTCCGACGAGGATCTCGACCTCACAGGCGACGGCGTCGTCGACCGGGCCGACCTCCACGAGGCCACCTCGGTGTTCGACTTCGGGGTGGCGGGCGGTCACCACCACCACGACGTCACCGACGGCTGACCACCCCTGGTCGCGCCCGTTGACGCGGCCGACAGCGGCAGCAGCAGGTAGCATGGTCCGTTCCTCGACCACCGGAGGAGCGTTTGGCCACTCACCCCGACTTGGCCGCCGAACAGGCGTACATCGACCGGGCGTACGACTCCCTGGAGCGCGCACGACAGTCGGCGACGCGGCTGCGGTCGATGGTCGAGGTGGGCCGGGGTGGCACCGAGCAGGCCCGGTGGGAACGGGACATGATCGAGGAGAACATCGCCGCCCGCCTCGACTACCTCAACCTGGGTGACGCCAGCCTGGTCTTCGGCCGCATCGACCAGGCGCAGGCCGAGGGGGGCGACAGCTTCTACATCGGGCGCATCGCGGTGGCCGACGAGACCCAGGAGCCGCTGGTGGTCGACTGGCGCGCTCCGGTGGCCGAGCCGTTCTACCGGGCCACCGGCCGGGCGCCGATGGGGCTGGTGCGCCGGCGGCACTTCGCCACCCGGGCCCGCAAGCTGCTCGGCATCGAGG
The DNA here is from genome assembly GCA_046734715.1 of Actinomycetota bacterium. Taxonomy (GTDB): domain Bacteria; phylum Actinomycetota; class Acidimicrobiia; order Acidimicrobiales; family VFJN01; genus ZC4RG19. The sequence continues at coordinate 2,109 of JBKPRV010000482.1, forward strand.
ACGAGCTGTTCGGCGAGGGGGCCGACCTGCTGGGCGGCGACCTCGCCATCATGGACGGGGGCACCGAGGTCCGGGGCAAGTCGTCCCTGATCGCCGCCCTGGAGGAGGCCCGCACCGGCCGCCTCAGCGACATCGTCGCCACCATCCAGGGCGAGCAGGACGAGGTCATCCGGTCGCCCCTGCCGGGCGTGCTGGTGGTCCAGGGTGGTCCCGGCACCGGCAAGACCGTGGTGGCGCTGCACCGGGCCGCCTACCTGCTCTACACCTACCGCTTCCCGCTCGAAGGCCAAGGCGTGCTGGTGGTGGGGCCCAACCGGCTGTTCCTCGGCTACATCGAACGGGTGCTGCCCAGCCTGGGCGAGGCGGGCGTAGAGCTGGCGGTGCTGGCCGACCTGGTCGAGAACGTCACGGTCAGCGGCCGCGACCGCCCGGCGACGGCGCGCATCAAGGGCGACGGCCGCATGGCGCGGGTCCTGGCCAAGGCCGTGCGCGACCGCGAGCGCCCACTGCGCCAGCCGCTGCGGGTCCCATACGGCGTGCAGACCCTCGTGGTGCCGGTCGCCCGCACGGCCGAGATCGTGGCCGACGCCCGCCGCCGCTTCCGGCTGCACAACGCGGGCCGGCGTTTCGTCGAGGGCCAGCTGTTCGCGGCCCTGGCCGAGGTCAGCCGGGTGCCCACGACCGCCGAGGAGGTGCGGGAGCGGGCCCGGCTCGCGCCCGAGGTCCGGGAGGCCCTGGAGCGCATGTGGCCGGTGCTGACCCCCGCCGAGCTGCTCCACGACCTGTTCGGCTCCAAGGCCCTGGTCGACCTGGCCGCCGCGAAGCACCTGTCCGAGGACGAGCGGGCTGCGCTGCTGCGCCCCCGAGCCGACGACCTCGACACGGTCGAGTGGACCCACGACGACGTGCCGCTGCTGGACGAGGCCCGGGCGTTGCTCGGCCCCAAGGCTCGCAAGCGGCGCCTCAACGGCAGCGAGCCCGAGGAGATCCGCACCTACGGGCACATCGTGGTGGACGAGGCCCAGGACCTGTCGCCCATGCAGTTGCGCATGCTGGAACGGCGCTCGCTCAACGGCTCGATGACCGTGGTGGGCGACATCGCCCAGGCGACCGGCGTGTGGGCGCACCGGGGCTGGGACGAGATCCTGGAGCACCTGCCCCGCAAGCGCCCGGCCTCCCGGGCGGAGCTGTCGATCGGCTACCGCATCCCCGGGCCCACCATGGACCTGGCGGCCAAGGTGCTGGCCGTGGCCGAGCCCGACCTCCGGCCCCCGAGCTCGGTCCGCCAGGCGGGCGACCCGCCCCGCGTCCTCCGGGTCGAGGAAGCCGAGCTGGCGGACAAGGTGGCGGCGGTGTCGGTCGAGGAGCGCGACACGGTCGATCCCGGCAGCGTGGCCGTCATCGCCCCCGACACCCTCGTGGAGGACGTGGCCGCCGCCCTGGCGCGTGCGGGCGTCGAGTTCGGCCGGGCCGCCCGCAACGGCCTGGAGTCCCGGGTGACGCTGGTGCCCGTCAGCCTGGTCAAGGGCCTCGAGCTCGACGCCGCGGTGGTGGTCGAGCCGGCCGCCATCGTGGACGAGGCGGCCCAGGGCCTGCGGGCGCTGTACGTGGCCCTGACCCGGGCGACCAAGCGCCTGGCCATCGTCCACGCCCGCGACCTGCCCGACCCTCTGCGCTGACCGCCGGATGTCGGTTGTAGTCATGGGGGCGGGGTCCGCAACCTGCCCGAGGCCGTGGTCTGCCTCCCCGATGACCGTCGCAGTCGTGGGGGCGGTACCTGGGGACCTGGTCGCGGCTTGGCGGGCGGCCCGATGACCGTCGCAGTCGTGGGGGCGGTGCCTGGGGACCTGGTC
>JBKPRV010000483.1:0-4401 GCA_046734715.1 Actinomycetota bacterium
GGGCAAGGGGCTTGCGGCCGACCTGACCGTGATCGAGTTGCTGGCGGCGGGGGCGGAGGGCGCCCTGGTGTCGGTGGGTGGCGACCTGCGCCTCGAGGGCTGCGCCCCGCACGGCGTCTGGTCGATCGCAGTCGAGGACCCACGCAACCCCACCGAGCCGGGCCCGGTCCTCACGCTGGCGGCCGGGGGCGTCGCCACCTCGACCCCGTCCGCCCGGCGGTGGCTCTCGGGCGGCGTGGAGCGCCACCACCTGTTCTCCCCCGCGACCGGCGCGCCCACCGAGTTGCCGGTCGTGTCGGTGACGGTGGCCGCGGTCACCGCCGCCTGGGCCGAGGCGCTGACCAAGGTGCCGTTCCGCCACGGCGCCGAGGAGGGCGTCGCCATCCTCCGGGACATGGACGTCGCCGCCCTGGTCGTGACCGGCGACGGCTCCGGCTGGGCCACCACGGCCTGGGCCGGCCTCGACCGTGACCGGGGGGAGTCCGCGTGAGCCACCTGATGTGGTGGTACGTGGCCCGGGCGTCGGGCATCGTCGCCTGGGCCTTGCTGGTGGCCAGCCTGGTGTGGGGTGTGCTGCTGGCGACCCGGGTGCTCCGGCCGCACGACCGCCCGGCCTGGCTCCTCGACCTGCACCGCTGGCTCGGCGGGCTGGCGCTCGCCATGGTCGGGCTGCACATCGCCTCGCTGATCGGGGACAGCTTCGTCCACTTCGGCGTGGCGGACGTGCTGGTGCCGTTCGCGTCCGGCTGGCGGCCGGCGCCCGTCGCCCTCGGGGTGCTGTCGCTCTACCTCCTCGCGGCGGTCGAGGTCACCTCCCTCGCCATGCGGCGGTTGCCCCGGCGCGCCTGGCGGGGCGTGCACCTCACCAGCTACGGGTTGGTCTGGCTCGTGTCCCTCCACGCCGGCTTCGCGGGCACCGATGTCTTCAACCTCGCCTACCGGGGCGTGGCCGCGGTCCTCACCGTCGCGGGCGTCGCCGCCACCTACGTGGGTCTGCTCGCCCCACGCCGCCGGGAGCGAGTGCGGGCCGTCATCGCCCCCCGGCCCCACGCGCGCGGGCTGACGGTTCCCGCGAGGGACGACCGGGGGCGGAGGTGATGCCCTTCGGCCCTACGGACCGGGGCCCGGACGCGCTTTGCTGGTGGTGCAGGCTGCGCAGCCTCCCCGCTGCGTGGCCTGTCCCGACGACCTACGGAGGCGAACGCGATGGTTCCGCCCGGCGCCTATCCCGCCCGCTTGGAGGGCCACCTGGAGCGGCCGCTCAGCCCCTGGCTGTGGCTCGTCAAGTGGCTCCTCCTCATCCCCCACTTCGCGGCCCTGGCGTTCCTGTGGCTGGCGGTGATCGTGCTGACGCTCGGGGCCGGCGTCGCCATCCTGTTCACCGGCCGCTACCCCCGGACGATCTTCGGGTTCAACGCGGGGGTCATGCGCTGGACCTGGCGGGTCGGCTTCTACGGCATCTCGGCCTTCGGCACGGACCGCTACCCGCCCTTCAGCCTCGAGCCCGACCCGGACTACCCGGCCGACTTCACGGTCGAGTACCCCGAGGAGCTTTCCCGGGGCCTCGTGCTGGTGAAGTGGTGGTTGCTCGCCCTGCCGCACTACCTGATCGTGGCGGTGTTCGTCGGCGGCTGGGAGACCGGGGGCGCCGGGCTGGGGCTCATCGGGCTCCTGGCCGTGATCGCCATGGTCATCAACGCGTTCCGCCATCACTATCCCGAGTCGATCTTCGACTTCGTCATGGGGTTGAACCGCTGGTGCTACCGGGTCCTCGCCTACGCCGCGCTGATGCGCGACGAGTATCCGCCGTTCCGGGTCGACTACGGCGGCAGCGACGAGAGAGGAGCTGCGTCATGACCACCGTCAAGGAAGCTGCAGCCGAGTTCCTGGCCCAACGCCGGATCGCGGTCACCGGGGTCTCGCGGCATCCGAAGGACCACGGCAGCAACGTCGTGTACAAGCGGCTGCGGGACCGCGGCTACGAGGTCTTCGCGGTCAACCCCAACGCCGATCGGGTCGAGGGCGACGCCTGCTACCCCACGCTGCACGACATCACCGGCGGCGTCGACGCTGTCGTCGTCGCCACCCGGCCCGACCGGGCCGAAGCCACGGTCCGCGAGTGCGAGGAGCTCGGCATCGACCGGGTGTGGATGCACCGCGCGTTCGGCGAGGGCAGCGTGTGCGACGCCGCCACCGTCTACGGCCGCGAGCACGGCATGACCGTCATCGACGGCGGCTGCCCGCTCATGTTCGCCCCCACGGCCGACACCGGTCACAAGATCATGCGGTTCATCCTCACCCGCACCGGCAAGGTGCCGAAGACCGTCTGACGGCTCGGCGGCGGCTCAGGCGAGCTCGCGGAGCTCGCCGGTCACCAGGAACCACGCCTGCTCGGCGATGTCCACCGCATGCTCGGCCGCACGCTCGAGGTGCCGCCCCATCTGGAGCGTCTCGAGCGCGCAGGGCAGGCGCTCGTCGCCGGCGGAGAGGATGTCGTCGAGCAGGGCCCGGTCCAGCGCGTGGACCTGGACGCCGCGTCCGGCCACCGCCTCGCAGGCACCCAGGTCGCGCCGGACGAACGCGGCTACCGCGTCCTCGGTCATCGCCGCCGTCATGGTCCCCATGTCGCGGAGGCGGTCCAGGACGCCGGGCCGTCGGGGCAGGTCGACCGGCACCCGTGTGGCCGCAGCGATCTCGACCGCCAGGTCGCCGATCCGCTCCAGGTGGAGCGCCACGTGCAGGAGCCCGACCAGGAAGCGCAGCTCGGACGCCACGGGTTGCTGGCGGCCCATGAGGTCGATCGTGGCGCGTTCGATGTCCTGGTAGATGGCGTCGATGGCGTCGTCGTCCGCCACCACTTCGTCGCCCGCCGCGGCATCGGCCCGCGCCAGCGCGTCCAGGGCCTCCTCCAGCGACTGCTGCGCCATGACCGCCATCGTCTGTATCCGGCGTTCCAGGCCAACGAGCGCCTCGTGGTAGCGAGGCCGGTGGGCGATCGCCTGCTCATGCACTCGGCCACGCAACGTCGTGTGCATCGGACACTCCCTCCTCATCGCCTCACATCGAGCTTCCGTCGCCGGCGCCCCGCGGGGCCAGGGTCCTTCGGCCCTAGACAGCGGGGCGGACCAGCCGGTCGCAGCGGTACCGTCGGCGTGATGTCCGGCGCCTCCGAACCCGAGCTCGCGGTGGCGGTGACCGGCCCGACCGGCACCTTCGGCTTCGGGCTGATCCCGCTGCTGGAGGCCGACGACCGGATCGCCCGCGTGGCCGGCATCGCCCGCCGGCCGTTCGACCCGGCCGCCCACGGGTGGACCAAGCTGGCCTACCGCCAGGGGGACGTCCGCGACCCGGCGGCCCTCGAGGCCGCGTTCGCCGGCGCCGACGTGGTCGTGCACCTCGCCTTCCAGGTGCTCGGCACCGCTTCGGCCGCCACCACCCGGAGCATCAACGTCGAGGGCACGCTGAACGCCTTCCGAGCGGCCGCCGCCGCCGGCGTCCGGCGCTTCGTGTATGCGTCCTCGGTGGCCGCCTACGGGTTCCACTCCGACAACCCGCCGCTGCTCACGGAGGACTGGCCGGTCCGGCCCGCCGAGCACTTCTTCTATGCCCGGGAGAAGGCCGAGATCGAACTGCTCCTCGACGAGGCCGGGTCCGAGCATCCCGGCGTCGAACGGTACGTGGTCCGCCCGACCATCGTGCTGGGGCCGCACGCGGTCGGAGCCAAGGACTTCATGCCGCCCACCCTGGCCCCGCTCGCCCGAGGGCTCGGGCGCCTGGTCGCGCAGATACGAAGCCTGCCCGTGCCGCTCCTCGTCCCCGCCCCCGACCTGCCGTGCCAGTTCGTGCACGAGGACGATGTCGGCCAGGCCCTGCTCGCCTGCATCGTCGGCGCGGGGCCGCCCGGCGCCTACAACCTCGCCGGAGAAGGCGTGCTCACGGGAGCCGACATCGCCCGCGAGCTGGGCCTGACGCCGGTCTCGTTCCCCGCGGGCCCGGTACGGGCCGCGGCCGGGACGATCGCCGCCGCGCCCTTCCTCCCCCAGGCGGCCGGGTGGGCCGAGGTCCTCCGCCACCCGGCCATCATGGACACCACCCGCGCCCGGCGCGACCTCGGGTGGCGTCCCCGCTACTCCGGGCGAGAGGCCCTGCGGGCCACGCTGACCGACGGGCTCTTGTAACCACCGGCCTGGCGCGAGAGACGGCGGTTTCCCGGGACCTTGGTCCCTGGTCGGGGCGCGCTCGGGCCTGCACTGTGGGGAGCGGATCGACCGGAGGTGAGGCGGTGGCTCAGACGACGACGCCGGCGCGGCTGTCCGCGGCCGACAGCTTGCTGTGGAGGATCGAGGCGGACCCGGTGCTGCGCACGCCGGTGGTGGTCTTGGGCCGACTCGACCGCTCGCC
>JBKPRV010000484.1:0-7052 GCA_046734715.1 Actinomycetota bacterium
CGCTGGGCGCGTGGCTTCGCCGGGAGCCTGGGACCCACCACGGCCAGAAGCATCCAGCGGCACGGCGCGCCCAACACCGTCCGCCACGCGGTGATCGGCATCGCCCACGCCTGCGTCTCGGACCCTGACACGCGGCTGCGCGACCTGCTCCGCGGCGCGATCGACGACTGCGCGCAATGGGCTGCACCCAGCCCCCAACCGACACCGACGGGCGCCCGGCCCGGGACGGAGCGGTCTGCGCCGAGGCCGGTGGAATCGTGCTCGGCCGCCGCCTCCGACCACGACCCGGGGTAAACGAGCGAGCCGGTCATCCCTTCCCGGACCGGCCAGCCCAGGACGTGTTCCTGGCGCGGGCCGAGGAAGCAGCTCCGCATCAGGAGTTCGTGGAGGCAGCCGACCGGCCCGTCACGATCGCTCAAGGAACCGCGCGATGACCGCCGCGCAGTGCTCTGCCCGGTCGATGACCAGCAGGTGGCCGGCGCCGCGGACGACCTCCAGCCGGGCCGACGGGATCCGGCGGGCGAGGATGCGCGCGTTGCGTGACGGCACGATGGGGTCCTGGTCGCCCGACAGCACGAGGGTGGGCGCACGGATCCGGCCGAGCCACGGCAGGCTCGTCCACGCCGCACCGGCGACGAGCTGGCTGGCGTACCCCCAGAGGGTGGGCGGCCGGGCCCTGCGGGCGCTGATCTGCTCGCGCAGGAGGTCGTCACGGGGGGTGATCGTGGGCCCGTAGAGCACGCCGGCCGTCAGCCTCAGGAAGGCGGGGGAGTAGTAGCGCAGCGGCGTGGCCAGGAGCGACAGCGCGAACGGGTTGCCGGGGACGCCCCCGAGGCCGCACGCGGTCGAGGCGAGGACCAGCCGCCGGACCCGGTGAGGGTTGCCGAGGGCCAGCTCCTGAGCCACCGCGCCTCCGAACGAGACACCCAGCACGTCGGCGTGCGGGTGGCCGAGCGAGTTGAGCAGGTGTGCCGCCTGGCGGGCCAGGCCCGGCATCCGTTGGGGGACGAGGCGGCTGGGAGAGTGCCCGGTGCCCGACGCGTCGTAGGCGATCGTCTGGATGCCGTGGGCGTTGAGGGCCCGCTCGAGCGGGCCCCACATCTCGATGTTCCCGCCGAGGCCCATGACCAGCAGCAGGGGTGGTCCATCGCCCCGGACGGACACGCGCAGCAGGTGGCCGTCGACCTCGACGAACGTGAGGAGCCGGTCGGCCTCGTCGGTGGGAACGCCAGTCACAGGTGGACGTACCGGCCGGGCGCGGGCTCGATCGCGGGATGGCGACGGTGGCCGAGCCGCGTCGGGGCCCGCCGCTCGGGGCCGGACCGCTCGCCGAGCCACCCGAGCCAGTGGTCCCACCAGCTGCCCTCCTGGCTGGTGGCCCCGGCCCGCCATTCGTGGGGGTCGGCCGGCGGCGGGCCGGGGCGGGTCAGGAACCGCGACCGCGGGTTGCCGGGCGGGTTCACGATGGCCTGGATGTGGCCGCTCGACCCCAGGACGAACTCGCTGTCGCCGCCGAGCATCTGCGTCGTCCGGTAGGCCCCGGTCCACGGGATGATGTGGTCGGTCGCCCCGGCCACGACGTAGGCGTCGCAGCGGACCTTGCCCAGGTCGATCGGGGTGCCCAGCACCTCGACGGCGCCGGGCTCGGCCAGGCCGTCCGAGCCGAGCAGGTCGAGGAAGTCCGAGTGCAGGCCGGCCGGGAGGTTGGTGGTGTCGCTGTTCCAGAACAGGATGTCGAACGCCGGAGGGTTCTGGCCGAGCAGGTAGTTGTTGACCCAGTAGTTCCAGACGAGGTCGTTGGGCCGCAGCCAGGCGAACATGCTGCCGAGGTCGCGGCCGTCGAGGACGCCGCGGCGTTGCGAGTGCGCTCGGGCCGCCTCGATCGAGGCCCGCGAGGTGAGCAGCCCGACCGTGGACTCGCCGGCCGTGTCGAGCCCCGCCACCATGAAGGTGGCCGAGTTGACCAGCGCCTCGCCGGTGTCCGCCAGGTGCCCGAGCAGGCATGCAAGCGTGATGCCTCCCGCGCACATGCCGGCCACGTTGGCGTCGTCCGTCGAGCTGACGTCGCACGCGATCTCGACCGCCTCCTTGCAGGCCGACACGTAGGCGGCGAGGTCCCAGTCCCGCTGGGCCGGGGTGGGGTTCCGCCAGCTCACGGCGAAGTAGGGGATGCCGCCGGCGACCGCGTGCTCCACGAAGCTGCGGCCGGGGGCGAGGTCGGAGATGTAGTACTTGTTGATCTGGGGCGGGATGGCCACGAGCGGGCGGGTGTACGTGCGGGCCGCCGCGGGGGCGTACTGGATGAGCTCGAACAGCTCGCCGCGGTGGACGACCTGGCCGGGCGTCACGGCCAGGTTCCCGCCGACGGTGAACGGCCGGGTGTCGACCATCGACGGCATGCCCCCGTTGTGGCGGAGGTCGTGGCGGAGGTGCCGCAGCCCGGCGACGAGGCTCTGGCCCCGCGTCTGCCACGCCTTCGCCAGCGCCTCGGGGTTGCCGAGCAGCGTGTTGGTGGGGGCCGCGGCCTCGGTGACCAGCGAGAGCGCGAAGCGCGCCCGCTCGCGGCTCTTGTCGTCGAGGCCGGCGTCGTCGATCAGCCGGAACAGCGCGTCGCGTTCCACGAGGTAGGCCTGCAGGAGGCGCCGGTAGAGGGGGTTGTCGACCCACGCCTGGCCGGTGAACCGCTTGTCGGAGGGCGCGGGGGCGAGGTCGCTGCGCCCGATGGCCACGTCGACCAGCTGGCGGCCGGCGCCGATCGCGCCCTCGACGAGGACGCCCGGCTCGACCGCCACCCGGCCGAGCAGACGGCCGAGCGCGGCGCCGACCTGGCGGCGGGTGAGCCCGACGAACGGGTTGGCCCCGAGGACGGGCGGGTCGTCGCGGTCGAACGGCCCGGTCGCCGGCGGCGGGGCGGTTGCCGCCGCCGGCGAGCCCACCGGGGTGGTCACCGTGGTCCTCACCGTGGTGCCTCCTCGCGGCGGCCGGTGCCCGACCGGGCGAGCTGGGACCGCAGGTCCTTCTTCGAGAACTTCCCGACCGAGGTCTTGGGGATGCTGTCGAGGAAGACGACGTCGTCGGGGATCCACCACCTCGGCACCCGAGGCTCCAGGTGGTCGAGGAGGGCGACCGTCGTGCCGTCGCCGGCAGCGACGCCGGGGCGGAGGACCACGCAAGCGACCGGCCGCTCGCCCCACCGGTCGTCGGGCACCCCGACGACGGCCGCCTCGGCGACCTGCGGGTGCGCCATCAGCTCGTTCTCGAGCTCGACGGAGCTGATCCACTCGCCGCCGGACTTGATGACGTCCTTGGCCCGGTCGACGAGGCGGATGTACCCGTGGGCGTCGATGGTGGCCACGTCGCCGGTCCGGAGCCACCCGTCGGCGGTGAACGAGTCCCCGGACCGGGGGTCCGCGTAGTACCCGGCCGCGATCCACGGGCCCCGCACCTGGAGCTCGCCGGCGGTGGTCCCGTCCCACGGCAGCGGTGCGTCTACGCCGGTCGCGTCCGACCGGGCGATGCGGGCCTCGACCCCGATCGCCGGCTGGCCGACGCTCGTGCGCAGGTCGGCGCGCCCGGCTTCGTCCAGGTCGCGCCCGAGCGTCGTCTTGAGGTGGCACAGGGCACCGACGGGGCTCGTCTCGGTCATGCCCCACGCCTGCAGGATCGGCAGCCCGGTCGCCTGGCGGTAGCCCTCGGACAGCGCCTTGGGCACCGCCGAGCCGCCGCACACGATGCTGCGGAGGCTGCTCGTGTCTCGGCCGGCGAGCTCGGGGAGCACTCCCATCCAGATCGTCGGCACCCCGGCCGCCACCGTGACCCGCTCCGACTCGATGAGCTCGGCCACGGCCCCGGGGGACAGGTCCGGGCCGGGCATGACCAGGGAGGCGCCGGAGGCGACCGCAGCGTGGGCCAGCCCCCAGGCGTTGGCGTGGAACATCGGCACGACGGGCAGCACCCGATCGGGCTCGTCGATGCCCATGGTGCCGGCCACCATCACCCCGAGGGTGTGGAGGAAGGAGGACCGGTGGGTGTAGACGACCCCTTTGGGGTTGCCGGTGGTGCCGCTCGTGTAGCACATGGACGCGGCCCGCCACTCGTCGTCGACCCGGAACTCGGCGGGCCAGGCGCCGTCGAGCAGTGCTTCGTAGTCGTGCACCTCCGGCCCGCGCTCGAGGAGCGGGACCTGGCCCGACCCGTCGTCCATGACCACCACGTGGCGGACCGTGGGCAGCCGGGCCAGGTGGGGGAACAGGAGGCGGGAGAGCGACCGGTCGACGAAGATCACCTCGTCCTCGGCGTGGTCGGCGACGTAGACGAGCTGGTCGGCGGACAGGCGGATGTTGAGGGTGTGCAGCACCCGCCCGGTACAGGGAACCGCAAAGTAGAGCTCGAGGTGGCGGGCGGTGTTCCAGGCGAACGTCCCGACCCGCCCGTCGGCGCTCACGCCCAGGGCGTCGAGCACGCTGCCGAGCCGCCGGGCCCGCTCGGCCCACACCCCGTAGGTCACCCGGTCCCGGCCGGAGGCGGTGGCGGTCACCACCTCCTTGTCGGCGAACAGGCGCTCCGCCCGCTCGAAGAGGTGGGGCAACGTCAGTGGGACGTCTTGCATGAGGCCGTGCATGGCTCCTCCTCGTCTCAGCCCGCGAGCTGGTAGTCGGTGGCCAGCGGCGAGGCGAACAGGCCCTGCACCTCGGTCAGCCCGCCGTCGACACCGGCGTCGGGCCGGAGGATGAGGACCTCGCGGGCCGGCGGCTGGCCCGGGTCGCTGAAGTCCATCGGCGCCATCAGGCCCTGGGTGTCGACGTTCTCGAGGCTCTGGAACGCCTCCTGCACGCCCTCCCGGGTGAGCGCACCGTTCTCGCACGCCGTCTCGAGGATCCGGGCCATGAGCTCGCCCTGGGCGTAGCCGTACATCACGAAGTGGGTGGGGGTCTCGCCCGCGAACTCCGCGGCGAAGGCGTCTCGCACCGCCGTGGGCCCGGGGGCGTCACTGGCGTAGGGGGCGATGGAGGACACCATCAGGTAGGACGCCTGCAGCGCTTCGGCCGCGGGGCTGGCGAGCAGCGCCGGGCTGAAGCTGGGGTTCGAGCCGACGAAGGTCAGGTCGAGGCCGCTCGCCTGGGCCACCGCCACGGCGGACGCCGCCTGGGGCGGCGTGGTGGTCAGCAGCACGACGCCGGCGCCGGCGTCGTCCACGGCCGTCACGGCCGCGGTGAGGTCGGCGTCGGTCGGTTGGACCTTCTGTGGGGCGATCTCCACACCGAGCTCCGCGGCCGCGTGCTCGGCGCCCGCGAGCGCGTTCTCGCCGTAGTCGCCCTCGAGGTAGATGTGGCCGACCGTGTCGCCCTCGGCGATCCGGCCCTCGTCCATCAGCCACTGGAGGGCGTTGATCATCTCGATGTCGTAGGTGGCGCCCGTGACCACCATGTTCGGGCTCTCGAGCACCGACGACGAGAACGAGACCGCCATCGTGAGGACGTTGTCCTGGTCGATGGTCGGGCGTAGGGCGTCGATCATCGGCGACCCGAGCAGCTCGTCGAAGGCGAGGACCTCGGGCTGCATGGCCGCGTACTGGGTGGTGGCGTTCTGGGCGTTGTAGGCGTGATCGGTCACCGTGAACTCGACGGTGCGGTCGCACACGCCGCCCTCGGCGTTGCGGGCGTCCCAGAACAGCTGGCGTCCCTGGGCGATGCCCCGCGACGCCCCGGCGAACGGGCCGGACTGGTCGGTGAGCACGCCCAGCGTGATCGTGTCGTCGGTGACGCCCGGTCCGGTCTCGAGGGCGCCGCTCTCGGCGTCGCCTTCCGATCCGGTGGCGGCCTCGTCGTCCTTGGTCGTGCACGCGGCGCTGGCCGCGAGGGCGGTGGCGGCCGTGGCCCAGACGAGCACACGGCGCAGGACGGATGATCTGGACATGGTGTCCCCTCCTCGGAGATCGGTGGGTGCCCTCACGGGCTGGGTGTGACCGGGGCGACGTCGTCGCGGATGTCGGCGGCGTCCCCGAGATCGACGGCGGCGGGAGCGGGGGCCGGTGCCGGCCGGCGCGGCCGACCGGCCAGGCGCGAGCGGACGCGGCGCGCGAGGGCGGCCAGCCCTCCCGGCTCGACGAGCAGGAGCCCGACGATGGCGGCGCCGTAGCAGAAGCGGGCGGCCACCCCGGCGGTGACGCCACCGCCGGTCGGCGACTCGGCCACGAACGGCAGCGCGTCGCTGTAGCGCTGCAGGACGACCGGCAGGGACGACACGAACAGTGCGCCGGCGAGCGTGCCGCCGGGCGAGCCGACGCCCCCGATGACGATCATGGCCAGGTACTCGATGGCCAGCAGCACGCCGAACGTCTCGGGCACGATGTGGTGGAACGCCAGCGCCAGCAGGACGCCCCCCAGGCCGGCGAGCATCGACGACACGAGGAACGCGGCGCCCTTGAACCGGACGACGTCGACGCCCATCACCGCGGCCGCGGTCTCGCCGTCCCGCACGGCGTGCATGGCCCGGCCGGCCCGGCTGGCCCGCACGTTCCGGTAGAAGAGGAGGGCGAGCACGGTGGCGACGAGCCCCACGTACCAGAGCTTCTCGACCCGGGTGAACGGCACGCCCAGCACGACGAGGGTCTTGCCGGGCACCTCGTCGAAGCTGAACCCCGCCACCGTCAGCGGCGGGACGTCCCGGCCGTTGAACCCCCCGGTGACGTGCTCGGCGTTGACCAGGATGTGCTGCCCGAGGAAGACGAGACCCAGCGACGCCACGCCGAGGTAGATGCCGCGGACACGGGCGGCGATCGGGCTGAACAGCAGGCCCGCCAGGCCGGCGGTAGCGACAGCGAGGGCGACCGCGACGAGGGGCGGCAGGTCCCAGCCGATCTCCCCGCCGGGCTCGCCGGGCGGGGACGCGAACAGCGTGTAGCCATAGGCGCCGATGGCGATGAAGAACGAGTGGGCGAGCGACAGCTGGCCGGCCTCGCCGACCAGCAGGTTCAACCCGAGCGCGGCGACCATGGCGGCGAAGGCGAACACCCCCACCTGCACCCAGAAGGCGTCGAGATAGAACGGGGC
>JBKPRV010000485.1:0-9952 GCA_046734715.1 Actinomycetota bacterium
CTCATGACCAGCACCGTAGATGGCCCGGCCGGCGTCGCCGGGCGTGTGGCCGTGATCACCGGGGCCAGCCGGGGGCTGGGGGCGGGGCTGGCGGCCCGGTGGGCGGAGGCGGGCCTGCGCCTGGGCCTCGCCGCCCGCACCGAGCCCGCCGCGCCCCCTGCGCCCGAGGGCGTGGAGGTCCTCACCGCCTCGGTGGACGTGACCGACGCCGAGGCCGTCGAGCATTTCGGCGCCGCGGTGGCCGAGCGCTTCGGGCGCATCGACCTCTGGGTGAACAACGCCGGGGTGCTGGAGCCGATCGCCCCGCTGCGAGATGCCCATCCCGCGGCGCTGCGGGTCAATGTCGAGGTCAACGTGCTCGGCGTGCTGTACGGCTCGGCGGCCTTCGCCCGCCACGTGCGCAGCCGCGAGGGCGGGGGCGTGCTGGTCAACGTCACCAGCGGGGCCGCCGCCTCGCCCTACGCCGGCTGGTCCGCGTACTGCGGGTCGAAGTCGGCGGTGGACCAGATCACCCGGGTGGTGGCCAAGGAGGAGATCGAGGCCGGCCTGCGGGCGTATGCGGTGTCCCCCGGGATCGTGGACACGGCGATGCAGGAAGCCATCCGGGCCACGCCCGAGGAGCGCTTCCCGGCGGTGGAGCGCTTCCGGGGCATCGCCCGGGACGGGGCGTTCAACAGCCCGGCGTGGGTGGCCGACCACATCCTCGGGCTGCTGGCGTACCCGCCCACCGATCTTGACCTGGTGGTCCTGCGGGTGCCCGACCAGCCCCGGACCTGACGGGACCCGACCCGGCTACGGTCCGACCATGAGGACTCTGACCCCGGACGAGCTGGCCGCCCACACCGCGGCCATCGCCGAGCAGGGCTACACGGTGGTCCCCGACGCCATCGAGCCGGACCTGGTGGACGAGCTGAGCGAGACGCTGGTCCGCCGGGAGCAGGAGCTCGGCACCCGGCCCGCGGCCAACGACTTCGAGGGCACCCGCACGGTGCGGATCTACAACCTGCTGGTCCACGGCGACGTGTTCGCCCGGGTGCCGGTCCATCCCAACGTGCTGCCGGTGGTCGAGTCGGTGCTGGACGACGGCTGCCTGCTCTCGTCGCTGTCCTCGATCGCCATCGGGCCCGACGAATCGGCGCAGCCCATCCATTCCGACGACCAGCTCATCCCCATCCCGAAGCCCCACCCACCGGTGGTGTGCAACACCATGTGGGCGCTCACCGACTTCACCGAGGCCAACGGCGCCACCCGCCTGGTGCCCGGCACCCACCTGCAGGACTCGCCCGACTTCGGATACCCCTACGAGTCGATCCCGGCCGAGATGGCCAAGGGCAGCGTGCTGGTGTGGAACGGCAGCCTGTGGCACGGCGGCGGCGCCAACACCACCGGCGAGCGCCGGGTGGGGATCGCCTGCAACTACTGCGCCGGCTACGTCCGCCAGCAGGAGAACCAGCAGCTGGGCGTGCCGCGGGAGGTGGCCCAGGGCTTCGACGACCGGCTGGCCCGGCTGTGCGGCTATGGCATCTACCACGGGCTGATCGGCCACATCGACAAACACGATCCGATCGACCTGCTGCGCGGGGGCAGCACCGGCGGGATGGTCTTCGACGTCCTGTAGCCCGGGGGCGCGATCGACCTGCTGCGCGGGGCAGCACCGGCGGGATGGTGTTCGACGTCCTGTAGCCCCGGGGGGATGCGCCCCGGGGCCACAGGCGCCGGGAAGGGGTGGTCACGGGGGCTCGCCATCCGCCCTGCCGCGCCCCCGCGACCGCGCTACAGAGTCGGCCCGCCCCTCGCCGATACGGGGAATCGTCAGCGCGCCGCGGCGATGACCCGTTCGGCCAGCTCGGGGCGGCAGATCAGCAGGTCGGGCAGGTAGGGGTCGGGGCGGTTGTAGACGAGGGGCGTGCCGTCGAGGCGGGACACGTGCAGCCCCGCGGCGCGGGCCACGGCGACCGGGGCGGCGGAGTCCCACTCGTACTGGCCGCCGCTGTGGGCGTAGACGTCGGCCTCGCCCAGCACCACGGCCATGGCCTTGGCGCCCGCAGAGCCGAGCGGGACCAGCTCACCGCCCAACGCCTCGGCCACCCGGGCCGCCTCCGCCGGGGGGCGGCTGCGACTGACCAGCACCCGGGGTGGGCCCTCCCAGGCCGGGGGCGGTGGGGGCGGCGGCTCGCTGGCGAGCGTGAGGTCCCGGGCGGGGAGGGCCACCGCGCCGGCCACCGGCTCGCCCCCCACCACCAGCGCCACGTGCACGGCCCAGTCGGTGCGGGGCACCTCGCCGTACTCGCGGGTACCGTCGAGCGGGTCCACGATCCACACCCGCTCGGCGGCAAGGCGGGCCGGATCGGCCAGGCCTTCCTCCGACAGCACGGCGTCGCGGGGCCGGGCCTCCGCCAGCGCGGCCATCAGCAGCCGGTGGGACTCGGCATCGCCTTCGCGGCCCAGGGCCTTGGGATCGACGCCCTCCGTCGCCCGCCGGGCCCGCAGGTCGACAAGAAGTCGCCCCGCGTTCGTCGCCAGTTCGGCGGCCAGCGAATGATCGTTGGTCGAGGCTTGCGCCATGCTGTCTGCTTAACAGATCCCGAATTGCTTACCAGTCTGGTCGGATTTAGCCTGGAGAGCCCATGTCCAGCACCTCGTACGAGCTGAGCCACCTGGAAATGCTCGAGGCCGAGGCCGTCCACATCATCCGGGAGGTGGCCGCGGAGTTCGAGCGGCCGGTGCTGCTGTTCTCGGGCGGCAAGGACTCGGCGGTGATGCTCCACCTCGCCACCAAGGCATTCGCGCCGGCCCGCCTGCCGTTCCCCGTCATGCACGTGGACACCGGGCACAACTTCCCCGAGGTCCTCGACTACCGGGACCGCCGGGTGGCCGAGCTGGGTCTACGGCTGGTGGTCGCCAGCGTGCAGGACGCCATCGACGCCGGCCTGGTGGTGGAGGACACCGGCCCCCGCGCCACCCGCAACCGCATCCAGACCGTGCCGCTGCTGGCCGCCATCGAGGAGAACCGGTTCGACGCCGTGTTCGGCGGCGCCCGCCGGGACGAGGAGAAGGCCCGGGCCAAGGAGCGGGTGTTCAGCTTCCGGGACGAGTTCGGCCAGTGGGACCCCAAGAACCAGCGGCCCGAGCTGTGGAACCTCTACAACGGCCGCCATCGCAAGGGCGAGCACATCCGGGTGTTCCCGCTGTCCAACTGGACCGAGCTCGACATCTGGCAGTACGTGGCAGCCGAGGGCGTCGAGCTGCCGTCCATCTACTTCGCGCACACCCGGCGGGTGTTCGAGCGGGACGGCATGTGGCTGGCCGAGTCGCCCTGGGTCACGCTGCTCGACGGCGAAGAGATCGAGGAGCGCACGGTGCGGTTCCGCACCGTGGGCGATGCCACCTGCACCGGCGCGGTGCCCTCCACCGCGGCCGACGTCGCCGCCATCATCGAGGAGACGGCGGTGACCCGCATCACCGAGCGGGGCGCCACCCGGGCCGACGACCGGATCAGCGAGGCGGGCATGGAAGACCGCAAGCGCGAGGGCTACTTCTGATGGAGCTGCTGCGATTCGCCACCGCGGGCTCGGTGGACGACGGCAAGTCCACCCTCATCGGGCGCCTGCTCTACGACTCGAAGTCGATCTTCGAGGACCAGCTGGAGTCGGTCGAGCGCACCAGCGCCGAGCGGGGCGACGCCTACACCGACCTGGCGCTGCTCACCGACGGCCTGCGGGCCGAGCGCGAGCAGGGCATCACCATCGACGTCGCCTACCGCTACTTCTCCACGCCCAGGCGGAAGTTCATCATCGCCGACACCCCCGGACACATCCAATACACCCGCAACATGGTTACCGGCGCGTCGACCGCGGACCTCGCGCTGGTGCTGCTGGACGCCCGCAAGGGGGTGCTGGAGCAGTCCCGGCGCCACGCCTTCCTGGCCTCGCTGCTCGGCATCCCGCACCTGGTGGTGTGCGTCAACAAGATGGACCTGGTCGACTGGTCCCGGGAGCGGTTCGAGGAGCTCAAGGCCGAGTTCCGCAGCTTCGCCATGAAGCTCGACATCCACGACCTGACCTTCATCCCGCTCTCGGCGCTGCACGGCGACAACGTGGTCGAGCGGTCGGCCACCATGTCGTGGTACGAGGGCTCGTCGCTGCTGCACCACCTGGAGGAGGTGCACATCGCCAGCGACCGCAACCTGATCGACGCCCGCTTCCCGGTGCAGTACGTCATCCGGCCCCAGGACCAGACCAACCACGACCTGCACGACTACCGGGGCTATGCGGGCACCGTGGCCGGCGGGGTGCTCAAGCCGGGCGACGAGGTGGTGGTGCTGCCGTCGGGGCTGACCTCGACCATCGAGTCGATCGAGACCGCCGACGGACCGGTCACCGAGGCGTTCTCGCCCATGGCCGTCACGGTGCGGCTGGCCGACGACGTGGACGTGTCCCGCGGCGACATGATCTGCCGGGTCCGCAACCGGCCCCACGTCGGCCAGGACCTGGAGGCCATGGTGTGCTGGCTCACGGCCGCGTCGGACCTGCGGTCCGGGGCCAAGCTGGCGATCAAGCACACGACCCGATGGGGCCGGGCGCTGGTCAAGGACCTGCAGTACCGGCTCGACATCAACACCCTGCACCGCGACGAGGCCGCTCCGGGCCTGACGCTCAACGAGATCGGGCGCGTGCGGCTGCGCACCACGGTGCCGCTGTTCTTCGACGACTACCGCCGCAACCGGGCCACCGGCAGCTTCGTGCTGGTGGACGAGTCGACGCACAACACGGTGGGCGCCGGCATCATCCTCGGGCCCACCGAGGTCGAGTGACCGGCAACGTCGTCTGGCACCAGGGCGCGGTCGCCCGCGCCGAGCGACCCGGCGTGGGTGCCACCGTCTGGTTCACCGGCCTGTCGGGCTCGGGCAAGTCCACGGTGGCCGCCGAGCTGGAGCGCGCGCTGGTGGCCGCGGGCCGCCCGGCGTACCTCCTGGACGGCGACAACCTGCGCCACGGCCTCAACGCCGATCTCGGGTTCTCGGCCGCCGACCGCAGCGAGAACATCCGCCGGGTCGGCGAGGTGGCCCGCCTCTTCGCCGACGCCGGCGTGGTGGCCCTCGTCCCGGTGATCAGCCCTTACCGCACCGACCGCGACCGGGCCCGCGCCATCCACGAGGCCGTCGGCGTCCCGTTCGTGGAGGTCTTCGTCGACACCCCGCTAGAGGTCTGCGAAGCCCGCGACCCCAAGGGCCTCTACGCCAAGGCCCGGGCGGGGGAGATCAAGGGGTTCACCGGCATCGACGACCCCTACGAAGCCCCGCTCCGCCCCGACCTCCGCCTCACCCCCGACGACGGCGACCCCGCAGCCCAGGCGACGCGGGTGCTCAAGCTGCTTCCCGGCTAGAGGAGGCGCTCCAGGACCAGCTCGTCGCGGAGGGGGATGCCGTAGTCGCCGACGGCGGGGATGGCGGGCTTGTGGCGGCGGGCCTCGTCGATGGCCCCGGGGTGGAGCTGGGCCAGGTGGTAGCCGTGGCGCTGGTAGAGGCGGAGGGCGTCCAGGTTGTCGTTGGTGGTGACCAGCCACTGGGTGGTGGCGCCGGCCTCGAGGGCGGCCATGGCGACGGCGTCGACCAGGAGGGCGCCGAGGCCCTGGCCCTGGCGGTCATCGGTGACGGCCAGGACGGCCAGCTCGGAGCGGCCGGCGGCGTCCGGGGGGCTCCACGTCGCCAGGGCGACCAGGCGGGGCCCGTCCCAGGCGCCGAGGCTGTCGAGGGCGAGCACGTCGTGCATCTCGCCCAGGCGGGACTGGTGGCGGCCCGCCATCGTGGCGTCGAGCAGGGCTTCGGCCGCGGCCTCGTCGGCCGGGGCGAGGGGGCGGAGCTCGATGTCGGTCATCGCGGGGTCAGCGGACCAGAGGCTTGTACTTGATGCGGTGGGGCTGGTCGGCCTCGGCACCCAGCTCCTTGTGGCGCCAGGCCTCGTACTCGCTGAAGTTGCCCTCGAACCAGCGGACCTGGCTGTCGCCCTCGAACGCCAGGATGTGGGTGGCCACCCGGTCGAGGAACCACCGGTCGTGGCTGATCACCACCGCGCACCCGGGGAACGCCTCCAGCGCATCCTCCAGGGCGCGCAGCGTGTCCACGTCGAGGTCGTTGGTCGGCTCGTCGAGCAGCAGCACGTTCCCGCCCCGGCGCAGCATTTTGGCCAGGTGCACCCGGTTGCGCTCGCCGCCGGAGAGCACGCCCACATTCTTCTGCTGGTCCGAGCCCCGGAAGTTGAACGAGGCCACGTAGGCCCGGCTGTTGACCTCCCGGGTGCCCACCTTGAGCATGTCCTGGCCGTCGGTGATCTCCTCGTAGACCGTCCTGTCGGGGTCGAGCGCCTCCCGGGACTGGTCGACGTAGGCCAGGTCGACCGACGAGCCGATGGTGACCGTGCCGTCGTCGGGCGCCTCGGCACCGGTGATCATGCGGAACAGCGTGGTCTTGCCCGCGCCGTTGGGGCCGATGATGCCGACGATCCCGGCGCGGGGCAGCGAGAACGACAGGTCGTCGATCAGCAGCCGGTCGCCGTAGCCCTTCACCAGGCGGTCGACCACGATGACCTGGTCGCCCAGGTGCGGCCCGGGCGGGATGTGGATCTGCAGCCGGTCGGGCCCCCGCTCGGCCGCCTCGGCCTCGGCCTGCAGCTTCTCGTAGGCGGCCAGGCGGGCCTTGCCCTTGGCCATGCGGGCCTTGGGCGCCATGCGCACCCACTCCAGCTCCCGCTCCAGCGTGCGCTTCCGGGCGGTGTCGGCCTTCTCCTCCTGGTCGAGGCGGGCGCGCTTCTGCTCCAGCCAGCCCGAGTAGTTGCCCTCGAACGGGTAGCCGCGGCCGCGGTCCAGCTCCAGGATCCAGCCCGCCACGTTGTCGAGGAAGTAGCGGTCGTGCGTGATGGCCACCACGGTGCCGGCGTAGTCCCGCAGGAAGCGCTCCAGCCACGCCACCGACTCGGCGTCGAGGTGGTTGGTGGGCTCGTCGAGCAGCAGCAGGTCCGGGCTCGACAGCAGCAGCCGGCACAGCGCCACCCGGCGCCGCTCGCCGCCCGACAGCGTCGCGACGTCGGCGTCGCCCGGCGGCAGGCGCAGCGCGTCCATGGCGATCTCGGTGGTGCGGGACAGGTCCCACGCGCCGGCGGCCTCGATCTTGGCCTCCAGGTCGGCCTGGCGGGCGCCGAGCTTCTCGTAGTCGGCCTCGGGATCGGCCCAGCCGGCCATCACCTCGTCGTACTCGGCCAGCAGCGCCGCCACCGGGCCCACTCCGTCGGCCACGTTCCCGGCCACGTCCTTGGCCGGGTCGAGCTGCGGCTCCTGCTCCAGCATCCCGACGGTGAACCCGGGGGTCAGCCGGGCCTCACCCGTGAACCCGTCGTCGACGCCGGCCATGATCCGCAGCAGCGACGACTTGCCGGCCCCGTTCGCCCCCAGCACGCCGATCTTGGCCCCGGGGAAGAACGACAGCGAGATGTCCTTCAGCACCTCCTTGTCGGGAGGGTGGAACCGGCTCACCTTGCGCATGGTGAAGATGAACTGCGCACTCATGCGGGCGACCGTACCGGGTGCGCTCAGCGCAGGCGGAGTCCGGCGACCTTGCGGAAGTCTCGGTGATTGCGAGTGTGCAAGTTCAGGTGGTGGACCAAGGCGGTGGCCGCGACCAGCGCGTCTGGCAGGCGAAGGCCGGCCTCCCGCCGCAGGGCACCGGCCCGCTCGGCCACCCGGCGGTCGATCACGAGCTCGCGCAGGGGTGCGAGCAGTCGCCGGGCCGCAGCCTGCTGCTCGTCGGGGCCCGCCAGCAGCTCGGCGCGAGTGATGACCGAGTACGCGAGCGTGGCTCGTCGCCCCGGAAGCCGTGCGACGCCCTGGAGATGGTCGATGCAGACGTCGGTGTCCACGAGGAGGTCAGCCACGGTCCCACTCATCCCGCGAGGGGACGACAACCTTCGCCACCGCACCGAACGTGGCGTCGAGAGCGTCGTCGACGTCCAGCGGATCGGCCACGTAGCGCTCCACGGCGTCCCGAACGACCTCGGCCATCGTCTTGCCCTCGGCCCGGGCCCGCTCGTCGATGCGGGCGCGCAGCTCCTGCGTCAGGTAGATCTGCGTCCGCGTCATCGACATACAGCGCAAGTATACAGCGCTCGTCGCGGGCGGCCGTACCGGCTAGACCGGTCGGGCATGGAGCCGGGGGCACGGAGGATCGTCGAGCGGTACCTGGGGTGGGCGGACCGGATGGTGCCGGGGCGGGTGGTCGGGGCCTATGTGGTCGGGTCGACCGCGCTGGGGGCCTACCGCGAGGGGCGGAGTGACCTCGACGTGGTGATGGTGCTGGATCGGCCGGTCGCCCTGGGCCGGCTGCGGGCGCTGCACACGGTGTCCTGGTCCGGGGCCCTGGCCCGGGCGTGGCCCAGGGGGCGGGTGTGGATCCCCGGGAACGTGAACGCCGTGTACGTGATGGCGGACGACCTGACGCGGCCCGTCACCACGATCGTGCCGGTGGCGTCGCACACCGGGCTGCTCTTCGCCGCGGGGAAGGGGTTCGACGTCAACCCCGTCATGTGGAAGGTGCTCGCCGAGCAGGGCATCGCGGTGCGAGGGGAGCAGCCGGGGGCGCTCGGGCTCGACCCCGAGCCCGGGGCGCTGAAGGACTGGAACCTGGGCAACCTGGACGGCTACTGGGGACCGTGGGCCGCCGACCTCGGGGCCGGGCGCGCCCGGTGGTGGCGGAAGTCGGCCTGGACGGTGGCGTGGGGCGCCCTCGGGGCGCCGCGGCTGCACTGCACGATCGCCACCGGCGAGGTGGTCAGCAAGGAGGCGGCGGGCGAGTATGCGCTGGCGGCGTTCGGGGCCGAGTGGCGGCCCGTGGTCGAGGAGGGGTTGGCCTACTGCCGGGGCGAGCCCTCACCCGGTCACCTGAGGGACCGGGGCCGGCGCACGAGCGCGACCGCGGCGTTCGTGCAGGAGGTGGTGCGCAGCGCGCACGCGCTGTGAGCCGGTGGCTCAGGCGGCGTGGACCGAGACCAGGTCGTCGATGGGCAGGACCACATCCACGTCGTCGACGACGAACCAGGCGCTGTCCTTCACGCAGGACAGCAGTGTGCCCCGCCACAGCGCCGAGGCCGTGCGGACGACCACCCTGCCGCCGAGGAGAGGCCGCAGGATGCGTGCGGTCACCGCGGGCCGGTCGATCACGCTCGGGATCACGGTCGCACTCATGGTTGCCTCCTACCGGAAGCTCACTTGCCGTTCGGTCTACATCCGTAGAGCCGGAACGTGGTGGATGCGTGCGGTGACTCTTGCCACTGCCGGTTCAGGCCTCGGGTAGGAGCGCGGTAACGGCGGCGAGACACCAGGGCAACACGGCCCCGCCACCATCCAGGGGTGCCCATCGGGGAGCTGTCGGGACACAAACGAAGACCGGCCGGGTCGAGATCCTCGACCGGCTGGCGCCCGAGGGCTGGGTGGAGGTCCACCCGGCCGATGCGGAGCGCTACGGCATCCACTCCGGCGACCTGGTCCGTCTCGTGTCCGAGCGTGGAGCGGTCGACCGCATCCGGGTGCGGGTGACACGCACGGTGAGGGAGGGCGAGGTGTTCGTCCCCTTCTACTTCGACGAGCAGTGCGCCAACCGGCTGACGCTGAACGAGTTCGAACCCATCTCCCGCGAGCCCAACTACAAGCAGTGCGCCGTGCGGCTGGAGAAGCCCGAACCAGGGCTTTCCGCCGGTACGATCGGCGCACGTGGCTGAAGATTCGCAACCGGACCTGTCGACGACCGCTGCGCTAGGCCCGAACGCCTGGCTCGTCGACGAGATGTACGAGCAGTACCTCGCCGATCCGACCTCGGTGAGTGAGAGCTGGCGCGACTTCTTCGCCGACTACCGGCGTGACGTGGATCACGCGGCACCCGCCGCCGGCAACGGGATGACCACCCAAG
>JBKPRV010000486.1:0-14922 GCA_046734715.1 Actinomycetota bacterium
GGCCTGTTCAACGAGGTGGCCGAGGACGACATCGCGGCCGTGCTGCGCCGCGTGCCCGACCCGGCCGACGCGGCCGACGAGCTGGTCCGCCTGGCCCGCGAGGGCGGGGGTCGAGACAACATCACCGTGGTGGTGGTGGACGTCATCGACGACGGCGGCCGGGCCGAGACCGCGTCGGCCGCGCTGGGGACCCGCCGGGGCGAGCCCACCCGAGCCGCGCCCGCCGTCGGCACCCGCACCGGCGCCTACGTGGACGCCGAGGACGACGGTCCGCCGACCCGCACCGCCCGCCACCGGCGTATCGCGGCGCCGCCGGCCGGAGACGACGACGGCTACGGCGAGGACGACTACGACGAGCCCGGGCGCCACGGTGGCCGGCACGCCCGCGGCTCCCGGCGGCTCACCTGGCGGGTGGCGCTGTTCGTCGTGCTGATCGTGCTCCTGGTGGGCGGGGCGGTGGCCACCATCCAGTGGTACGGCCGATCGACCTACTTCGTGGGCCTCGACGGCGACTACGTGGCCATCTACAAGGGCCGGCCGGGCGGGCTGCTGTGGATCGACCCGAGCCTGGTCGAGCCCACGGAGCTGGAGGCCGAACGGCTGCCGGAGTCGCGGCGTACCGAGGTCGAGAACGGCAAGGAAGTGGCGACCCTGGCCGCGGCCCGCA
This sequence comes from Actinomycetota bacterium, assembly GCA_046734715.1. Classification (GTDB taxonomy): domain Bacteria; phylum Actinomycetota; class Acidimicrobiia; order Acidimicrobiales; family VFJN01; genus ZC4RG19. The sequence goes on from JBKPRV010000486.1 coordinate 668, forward strand.
ACTACGTCGACAACCTCAGCGAGCAGGCGGACGAGCTCGACCCACCCGTCACCACCACGACCACCGCCCCCACCACGACGACCACCATTCCACCCGCCACCCCCGCGCCCGCGTAGGTCCGCCACCACCAGCGTCCCCGCCCCGAATCACCTACACCCAGCCCTCCGCCATCACCACGACCCCGACCGAGACCACAACCCCGGGTCGCCACCCGTGAGGCGCCCGACCTAGACAAGACGAAGTTCCCGGTCGCCACCCGTGAGGCGCCCGGACCCGCATGACCCACCTCACCCTCGCCCGTACCCTGCCCACCGCGGCGACAGCCTCGACTGCGGTGACCTTGCGGACGACCGCGCCCGGGTTCGCGGCCGCAGCCGGGTGCACGGCGCCTGGATCGGCATGAACTACGCATCGAGGCGCACGACCGAGCTCGGGCTGCTGGTGCTCGGGTCCATGTTCGTGGTCGGCGCGTACCTGCTGGCCTCGTTGCCCGACGACAGCCCCATCCCGACCAAGGTCGGTCCCTTCCTCGGGATCACCGTCGGCCTGCCGCTCGCCGCCCACGTGGCGATGCGGCGGCTGGCGCCGCAGGCCGACGGCATGCTGCTGCCACTGGCCTCGTTGCTCAACGGACTGGGCTACGTGTTCATCGTCCGCCTGGACGAGGCCCGCGACGCGCCGCGCGGCCTCGCGGGGCTGCAGTCGCTCTGGATGATCCTCGGCGTCGGCGCCTTCGTGGCCACGCTCATGGTGGTGCGCGATGCCCGCAAGTTGGAGCGCTACCGCTACACCGCCGGACTGGTGGGCCTCGTCCTGCTGCTGATACCGCTCCTGCCCGGCCTCGGCCAGGTCATCCACGGGAGCCGCATCTGGGTGTCGATCGGGCCGGTCAACTTCCAGCCCGGCGAGTTCGCCAAGCTCGCCCTGGCCGTGTTCTTCGCCGGCTACCTGATCGAGAAGCGCGAGCTGCTGGCCATCAACCGGGCGTTCGGGCCCTTCTCCCTCCCCGACCCCAAGCACCTCGGCCCGGTGTTGATCGCCTGGGCGGTGGCCCTGGTCGTCATGGTGTCGCAGCGGGACCTCGGGTCCTCGCTCCTCTTCTTCACGCTGTTCCTGGTCCTCCTGTGGGTGGCCACCGAGCGGGCGTCGTACCTGGTGGTGGGCATCCTGCTGTTCAGCGGGGGTGCCTACTTCGCCTACCAGTCGTTCGGTCACGTCCGCGAGCGGGTCGAGCTCTGGGGTGGCTTCTGGGCCCTGATCGGCCCCGCCGGCGAGAAGATCACGCAGATCGACCAGGCGGCGTTCGCCATGGCCGACGGCGCGTGGGCCGGCCGGGGCCTGGGCCTGGGCACGCCCACGAACATCCCCGTGGTCGAGAGCGACTTCATCTACGCCGCCATCGTCGAGGAGCTCGGCCTGTTCGGCGGGGCCGCCGTGCTCATCGCCTTCCTGCTGATGATCGGCGCCGGCCTGCGCATCGCCCAGCAGGCCGCCAGCGGCTTCGAGCGGCTGCTCGCCACCGGCCTCACCACCCTGCTCGGCTTCCAGGCCTTCATCATCATGGCCGGGGTCGTGCGGCTGCTGCCGCTGACCGGCGTGACGCTGCCGTTCATCTCCTACGGCGGGTCGTCACTGCTCGCCAACTACGTGCTGCTCGCGCTGCTGCTGCGCATCTCCGACGACATCGCCAACCGCCAGAGCGCGCAGCTCGCGGCCCACCAGCTCACCGAGGTGGTGTGATGAGCAAGCAGATCCGCAACCTCGGCGTGTTCCTGGTTTGCTGCTACACGGCCCTGTTCCTCCAGGTCAACCGGCTCACCGTGTTCCAGGCGAAGGAGCTGCAGAACGACCCCCGCAACAACCGCCAGGTGGTCCGGGACTTCTCCCGGCCCCGGGGCACGATCGAGACCGTGGACGGCGTGGTGCTGGCCCAGTCGGTCGAGTCCAACGACCGGTTCAAGCTCCAGCGGGTGTACCCGACCAAGGACCTGTTCGCCCACGTCACCGGCTTCTTCGCCTTCCAGCTGGGCTCGGCCGGGGTCGAGAAGACGTACAACGACGCGCTGGCCGGGCGCACGCTGAACTTCAGCCTCAAGGAGCTCGGCGACCTGTTCGTAGACCGCGAGCGGGTGGGCAACGTCACGCTGTCCGTGCGCAACGACGTGCAGGAAGTGGCCCGTGAAGAGCTGGCCGGGCGCAACGGTTCGGTCGTGGCGCTCGATCCGCGCAACGGCGAGATCCTGGCCCTCTACTCGAACCCGAGCTACGACCCCAACGTGCTGGCCAACCACGACTTCACCGCCGCGGCCGCCGCGTCCGACGAGTTGAACAACAACCCCGAGAAGCCCACCCGGGCCCGCACCTACATGGAGCGGAAGCCCCCGGGCTCGACGTTCAAGATCGTCACCGCCACCGCCGGGATCGAGCACGGCGGGGTGACCGCCGACAGCCCCAGCTACCCGGTCCAGAGCGAGTATCGGGCCGCGTCGTTCGGGCAGCCCATCGGCAACTTCGGCGGCGGGAGCTGTGGCGGCACCCTGTTCGTCATCCTCCAGGAGTCGTGCAACACCGCGTTCGCCCAGATGGGCGTGGAGAACGCCACCGCGCTGGGCCTCACCGACTCGGCCTCGGACTTCGGCTTCAACGCCAGCGTGCCCATCGACCTCCCGGGCGGGGTGCGGTCGGTGTGGCCGACGGAGAAGGTGGCCAACGACCCGCCGGTGCTGGCCCAGTCGTCCATCGGGCAGAACGAAGTGTCGGCGACGCCGCTGCAGATGGCGCTGGTCGCCGCGGCCGTGGCCAACGGCGGGAAGATCATGGTGCCGCACGTCATGCGCGAGGTCCGAGACGGACAGCAGGACGTCGTCGACCGGTTCGACCCCGAGGTGTGGACCACCGCCATGACTCCCGAGACCGCTGAGCTGCTGCGGCAAGCCATGATCTCGGTGGTGACGGACGGGACGGCCCGGAACCTCGACAACGGTTTGGACGGCAACATCGTCGTGGGCGGCAAGACCGGCACGGCCCAGATCGGCAACGAGGACAGCTCCCACGCCTGGATCATCGGCTTCGCGGGGCCCGAGGGCGAGCCGCCGACGGTGGCCGTGGCCGTGATCGTCGAGGCCCAGCCGGGCGTCAGCGAGCAGACTGGCGGCGCAGTGGCCGCCCCCATCGCGGCCGCGGTGCTGAAGCAGGCCCTGACCGCGCCCGCCCGGCCGGACGCCGGGGCCACGGCGACGAATTCGAGCGGGTAGATCGGAGTGGTGCGGGCGAAGTCGGGGCCACCTTTCCCCATCTCGTAACCTGGGGTGCGCATGTCGCAGCAGAACCAAGTCATCTTCAACGGGCGCTACGAGCTCCACCGGCGCCTGGGGCGCGGCGGCATGGCCGAGGTGTACCTCGCGCGCGACCAGCTGCTCGACCGCCCGGTGGCGGTCAAGGTGCTGTTCCCTGCGCTGGCCACCGATGCGGGCTTCGTCGAGCGCTTCCGCCGGGAGGCGCAGGCGGCCGCCAACCTCCAGCACCCGAACATCGTCAGCGTGTTCGACTGGGGCGAGGCCAACGGCACCTACTTCATCGTCATGGAGTACGTCGAAGGCCAGACGCTGGCCGACACGCTTCGCGACGAGGGCCGCCTCCACCCGGACCGGGCCGCGGAGATCGCGGCCGACATCGCGGCCGCGCTGGGCTTCGCCCACCGCAACGGCGTGGTCCACCGCGACGTGAAGCCGGGCAACGTGCTACTCACCCGCGACGGCGGGGTCAAGGTGGCCGACTTCGGCATCGCCCGGGCGATCAGCGACTCATCCGACCAGAACCTCACCAAGACCGGGTCGGTCATGGGCACGGCCACCTACTTCTCGCCCGAGCAGGCGCGGGGCGCGCCGGTCGATCCCCGCAGCGACCTCTACAGCCTGGGCGTGGTCCTCTACGAGATGATCACCGGCAGCCCGCCCTTCTCCGGCGACAGCGCGGTGGCCATCGCCTACAAGCACGTCCAGGAGAACCCGACGCCGCCCCGGCGCATCGATCCGTCGCTGCCCGAGACGCTCGAGGCCATCACGCTCAAGACGCTGGCCAAGAACCCGGCCAACCGCTACCCCTCGGCCCAGGACCTCCGGGCCGACCTGCGCCGCTACCTCGACGGCGCCCGCATCATGGCCGAGCCGGTGCTGGCCCCACCGCTCGACCCCGGCGTCACCAGCGTCATCGCCCCCACCCAGTACGGCCAGGAGACCGCGCTGGTGTCCGGGCCCGTGGGCTACCCCCAGACCGACGGCTACCGGGACTACGACGAGTACCCCTACGAGGAGGACGAGCAGCCCAAGCGCTCGAAGTGGTTCCTCGCCGCGCTGATCCTCCTGCTGTTGCTGCTGGCGGGCCTGCTGTACCTGCTGGCCAGCAACCTCAGCGGCGACGACACGCCGACCGAGCAGGTGACGGTGCCCAACGTCGTGGGCAAGCCGGTCGACCAGGCCAAGGCCGAGCTGGAGCAGCTGGACTTCGAGGTCACCACCTCGTCCGAGAACTCCCAGGAGCCGGCGAACCAGGTCATCAGCCAGGATCCGCCGGCCACCACCAAGGCCGACAAGGGCTCACGCGTGAAGCTGACCTTCTCCGCCGGGCCCGAGCCGGTCGAGGTCCCCAACGTCGTGGGCCAGAGCCAGACGGACGCGTCGCGCGCGCTCACCGAGGCCGGCTTCCTGGTGAACGCCGTCCCGGTGGAGGACCCCCAGGTCGACGAAGGCCTGGTCATCAGCCAGGACCCGGCGGCCGGCCAGCAGGTCGCCAAGGGCACCCAGATCACCATCAACGTGTCGTCGGGCGCCGGCCTCGTGGGGGTGCCGGACGTGTCCAACCAGAGCGAGGGGACGGCTCGTACCAACCTCCAACGGGCGGGCTTCACCAACATCCAGTCCCGCCAGCAGGCGTCGGGCGACGTCGCCGCCGGCAACGTCATCGCCACCGACCCGCCGGCCGGCACCGAGATCCGGCCGACGGACACCGTCACGCTGATCGTGTCGTCGGGGGCCGAGCGCACCACCGTGCCCCAGCTCCAGGGCCTCAGCGAGCAGAACGCCCGCACCGCGCTCCAGAACGCGGGCCTGGAGGGTGACTTCCAGCCCCAGCCGGTCCAGAACCAGAACCAGGACGGCGTCGTCATCAGCACGTCGCCGTCGCAGGGGCAGCAGGTCGACCGGGGCAGCACGGTGACGGTGTTCATCGGAGACTTCCAGGGTGGCCCGACGAGCACCCAACCGTGACGCCGCGGACGCTGGTCCTGCTCCGCCACGGCGAGAGCCAGTGGAACCTGGAGAACCTGTTCACCGGCTGGTACGACGTCGACCTCAGCGCCAGAGGTGAGGCGCAGGCGGTCGAGGCCGGGCGGCTGATGGCCGAGCGGGGCCTGCTGCCCGACGTGCTGCACACCTCGGTGCAGGTGCGGGCCATCCGCACCGCCGAGCTGGCGCTGCGGGAGCTGGGCCGGTCGTGGATCCCGGTGCGCCGCCACTGGCGGCTCAACGAGCGCCATTACGGCGACCTCCAAGGGCTCAACAAGGCGGAGACCGCCGAGCGCTTCGGCCTCGACCAGGTGAAGGTGTGGCGCCGGGCCTACGACGTCCCGCCGCCGGCGATGCCCCGCGACGACCCGCGCAACGTGCGCCACGACCCCCGCTATGCGGGGCTGCCGCCCGAGATCGTCCCCGACACCGAGTGCCTGGCCGACGTGGTCGAGCGCATGCTGCCGTACTGGTACGACGCCATCGTCCCCGACCTGGCGCCGGGCCGGATCGTCCTGGTGGCGGCGCACGGCAACAGCCTGCGGGCGCTGGTCAAGCACCTGAGCCACATCTCGGACCAGGACATCACCGAGCTCAACATCCCCACGGGGGAGCCGCTGGTGTACGAGCTGGGCGACGACGGCTGGCCGGTGGACGACACGCCGGTCGAGGAGCGCTACCTGCGCTCGGCCGAGGAGATCCGGGCCGCGGCCGAGGCGGTGGCCCGCCAGGCCGGCGGCTGAGCCGGCCCGGCGGACCGCCGGTCAGAACGTGATGGCGACCGCGCCGTCGAGCGCGGGGATCGGCCACAGGAACACCGCCAGTGCGAACGTCGCGATCTGCGACGCGTTGTCCATGGTGTCGGCGTAGCCCTTGTTGACCGCCACCAGCACGCCGATGATGACCCAGATCAGCAGCACAATCGGTACGGATACGCGTCCGCGCATGATGAGCCTCCCTTGAGGACACGTGTCCCCAGCCCCGGATGCCGCCGGGGGGATTTTCCCGTCCGGCGTGGAGGGAGTACCCCGCGTGCGGTAGGCGTAGTCGCCCCCGGCGGGTCAGCCGGCGGTCATGCGGCGCACGTGGGGCCCGGTGGTCGCCGGGCGAAGGAGGTCGGGCGCCACCTGACCGCTGCCGTCGGCCCGCTCCAGCAGGTAGCCCCGGGAGCGCACGGTGCGGATGGCGAGGTAGAGGGGCGCCAACCGTCGGCGCAGGCGCAGGACGTGGACGTCGAGGGCGTTGCGCCCCGGGGACCCGCCGGGCCAGCCCGACCGGGCCAGCAGCTCGCGGGACACCACCGCCCCGAACCGCTCCAGCAGGGCCGCGGTCAACCGGGCCTCGACCGGTGGTAGGGACACCCAGCGGTCGCCGAGCCGCAGCACGCCGTCGTCGTCCAGCACCGGGACCGACGCGGCATCCCCGTGGGTGCGGCGGCGCAGCGCCTCGACCCTGACGCGCAGGTCGAGGTCGTCCGCGGGCAGCCGGATCCAGTCCTCGAGCTCGTCGGTGGGGACCGGCGGGGCGCCCCGCTCGACCAGCAACAGGCGAGGCTGCCCGGCTCGTCGGAGCGCTTCTCGCCGGTCCTGTTCGGCCGGCCAGTGGACGAGAGCCACCTCCACGGCCCGGCAACGTAGAGACGTACCGTTTCGCGCTTGTTTCCGACGTATGAACGTCACGCTCTGCCTCGCCGAGCAGGATCTAAGCTGCGCCGCCATGGCACGCGAGGATTACCTCAACCATCTCGCCTCGGTCCCGCTCTTCTCGGGGTGCACGACCAAAGAGCTCCGGGACATCGCCAGGGCCACAGTCGAGCTGACGCTGGATCAGGGCAAGGAGTTCGTGACCCAGGGCGACGTCGGGCGGGAGGCGTTCGTCATCGTCGACGGTCAGGCCACCGCCAGCCGCGCCGGGCAGACCGTAGCGACCCTCGGCCCCGGCGCCTGCGTGGGTGAGCTGGCGCTGCTCGACCACGGGCCCCGCACCGCCACCGTCACCGCGGCCACGCCGCTCACGGTGCTCGTGCTCGGCCCGCGCGAGTTCTCGGGCCTGCTCGACGAGGTTCCCACCCTCAACCACAAGATCCTGGCGGCGCTCGCCGCCCGGGTCCGGGAGCTCGACTCCAAGATCTTCGGGTGAGTTGGTGAGTGCGCCGCGCGCCCGCCGCGCGACGCACCCACCGTGTCGGTGGGATCCGACCGCCCTAGGACCCCGCCGAGGTTCCCGCCAGAGCCGCGAAGGTGGCTTCGGCGTCATAGGCGAAGGCGACGCGGCGCACGGTGACGCCGACCCCGCCGGGTGAGGAGAGCCCGGCGAGGTCGTCCGTCACCTCACCGATGGCACGGTCGATGCCGTAGGCCGGCATGACGGCCACCAGTCGAGTGGAGCTGAGCACCGCCACGGTCTCGCCCGCCCGGAAGCGCGAGGCCAGGATCCCGCCCGTCTCGACCCTGATCCCTACGCGCTCCGGCGCCGCGACGGCGCTCAGCTCCAGATCCACTACCAGGGCCCCGAACGCGTTCGGGGCGGAGATGTCCAGCGCGCGGCACTGGTCGTGCAGCTCGCGCACCCTCAACCGCAGGAACGACGCGGTGGCGAGGCCGGTGGCCGCGTCGATGCAGTCCCCGCAGCTCGTCCGGGAGTCCCGGTCCGCCGCCCAGGCACCGAGCGCCCTGGCCATGAGGCCCGCGGGGTCGATCCAGTCGCTCCACTCGTGGCCCGAGGATGGCCAGGCGAGCCGTACCAGCGCCACGAGGTCGCCCACCAGCGCTTCGGCCGGGTGCTCGGCCCCCGCGCGAGCCTGGGCGAAGGCGACGACGGCCTCTTCCACCGCGACGAGGTCGGCTCCCGGGACGAACGCCTCCGCCAGGTGGCGGGTCGCCGGGTCGGCCCACTCGTCGAACGGGAGCGCGCTGCCCGCGCTCAGGTACCAGCGGGAGAGGAGGTCATCGCCGACCGGACGCTGAGGCGGCACCGACCGGCCGACGACAGCCCGGAGACGGCGTGCTCCATCGCGACCATGAGGCGTCGGCTCGGGTCCGGGCCGTGTCTCCGTCATGCCCGTAGAGACGGGTCCGGGGACGGGCTATGACGGCATTCCCGGAGGTTTTTCGCCAAACTCACGGAAAGTGGTCGGAAGCGCTCTGGTAGCGGGCGTCTGGTTGCGACAGACTGGCGTCCAGGTTGCCGACGCCATGACGCTCACTGCTCTTTCCGACGCCGAGCTGCTTGACCAGGCACGTGAAGGCGACGAGGCGGCGTTCACCGAGCTGTACGTCCGCCACCACGAGGCCGCCCGGCGCCTGGCGTCCACCTACCGCCGCGTCGGCGATCCGGAGGACCTCGTCAACGGTGCCTTCGAGCGGGTCCTGGCGGCGCTGCGGCGGGGCGCCGGTCCCACCGAGTCGTTCCGGGCCTACCTGTTCGTGACCCTGCGGCGGCTGGCGGCCGAACAGGGCGAGCGGCCCGCGGACCAGCCGATCGACGAGGTCCCCGAGCCAGTGGGCGACGAGGCCGACACCCCGGAGCTCGACCACGCCGACCGCGAGCTGATCACCAAGGCGTTCGAGTCGCTGCCCGAGCGGTGGCAGGCCGTGCTGTGGCACACCGCGGTGGAGGGACGCCAGCCGCGCGAGCTGGCCGGGGTGCTGGGCGTGTCGGCCAACGCCGCCGCGGCCATGGCCTACCGGGCCCGCGAGAAGCTGCGCCAGGCCTACCTGCAGGCCCACCTGCTGGCGTCGCCCGCGCCCGAGCACGAGCCCTACCGGTCCCAGCTCGGCGCCTACGTGCGCGACGGGCTGTCCAAGCGGGACCACGACGCGGTCGAGCTCCACCTCGAGAGCTGCCAGTCGTGCCGGAACCTGGTCGCCGAGCTCAACGACGTCAACCGCATGCTGGTGCGCTCCGTGCTGCCGCTGTTCCTGCTGGCCGGGTACTCGGTCGGGGGCGGGGCGGCGGTGGCCGCCGCGGCCGCCGGCGGGGCGGCGGCCGGCAAGGGCTCCGGCTCGGGGGTGGCGGCCAAGGGGTTCGTGGGCAAGGTCAAGCACCTCGCGCCCACGATCGGCGGCGCGGCTGCCGTCGCCGCGGTGGTCGTCGGCCTGGCCGCCGTCGGCACGGTGGTGGCGCGGCAGGACAACCCGGCCACCGAGGCCGCCGACGTCAGCCGGCAACGCGACCGCGGGTCCGATGGCGGGGCCAGCGGGGACGTGGGCAACGACACGGGCGGGGATGGGCTCGCTGCCACCGTTCCCGGATCCGACGGGCCGGCGTCCGGCGTCGACGACCCGACGGACGGCCCGCCCGGGCTGTTCGGCGTCGAGGGGTTCACGGACTACGGCTACAACCCCAGCCGCTTCATCCCTCGCACCAACCGTGCTCGGCGGGTGACCCCTCGGCCATCGGCGACCACCCCGATCACGCCGGCGAACCCGTCGAGTCCATCGAACCCTGCGCCGCCGACGCCCGCACCGCCGGACCCGACCCCGGTGACGCCTCCACCGGGTCCCGGTCCTGGTCCGACCCCGGCGCCCCCGAGCCTCGGCTTCGCCGCGTCATCGTGGAATCCGTCGGCCGTCGGGCGGGGCCAGCTCGCGCTGACCATCGGTGAGGCCCCCGCTCCGCTCATCGGCGCCACCGCCTTCCAGGCCCCCGCGTCGGACGCCTCGGCGCTCCTCCCGGCCGCTCCGGTCCAGGCCGCCGCGGCCGCACCACTCAAGCTGCGGGTGGAGCTGACCCCGGGGGCGCGTGCCTTCCCCGATGCCAGCCAGGACGCCCGCTGCTCGACGCCCGTGCCCTCGCCCAACGGCGGCCAGACGATCGAGTGCTCGCTGGAGCAGCCGGCCGCCGGGGGCACCACCGACTTCAGCTTCGACCTGCAGATCGACTCGGCCGGCCAGACGGCCACGGTCAAGCTGTTCCGGGGCGACGCCCTCGAGGCCGAGCTGCCCTCGGCCATCGCGCTCGACCAGTTCGAGGCGGGGCTGAGCCTCACGGACCCGGTGTGGACGCCTTACCTGCTGCCGGGTGAGTCCCCCCGCCCCCTGCCGCTCGGTGCGCTCACGGTGGGCGCCGCCAACCTGAGCAGCCGGACGATCCCCGGGGCCACGATCCGGGTCACGTTCGGCGGCGAGTCGGGGCTGGTGCCGCCGCAGCTGTTCACCCACAACGTCCCCAAGGGCCTGCTCGACGAGCTGCCGAGCGACCTGCTGCCCTTGCCGGACGCACTGCGGGAGCAGATCGCCAACGAGTTGACCACCCCGCTGCCCGCCGGCTGCACGGTCGAGGGCTTCGACCCGCCGGGCCAGGGCGTGGCCTGGGGCAAGCTGCTGCGGGGCGGACTGCCCAACACGGTCGTGTGCGAGCTGGGTGAGCTGGCACCGCAGGCGATGCCGTCGTTCGGCGGGATCATCGCCGCCGTCCAGCCGTTCTACGAGAACGAGGACGACCAGGGCGAGGGCTCCTCGGTCACGGTGACGCTGGAGCTCCAGGGCCACACCATCGCCACCCGCACCCTGTCGTTGCTGCCCGGCGACTAGTCCCGGAAGTTCTCCCAGTAGCGGCTGGGGGTGGGGCCGCGCTGGCCCTGGTACTTGGAGCCGACCCGGGCCGAGCCGTAGGGCACCTCCGCCGGTGTGGTCATGCGCAGGAAGCTGACCTGGCCGATCTTCATGCCGGGGTAGAGCGTGATCGGCAGGTTGGCCACGTTGGACAGCTCCAACGTGATGTGGCCGGAGAAGCCGGCGTCGATGAACCCGGCGGTGCTGTGGATGAGCAGGCCCAGGCGTCCCAGGCTCGACTTGCCCTCGATGCGGGCCACGAGGTCGTCGGGGAGGGTCACGCGCTCGGAGGTAGATCCCAGCACGAACTCACCGGGGTGGAGGATGAAGGCATCGCCGTCGTCGATCTCCACCAGGCGGGTCAGGTCCTCCAGGTCCTGCTTCACGTCGATGACCGGCATGGTGTGGTTGAGGAAGACCCGGAAGAGCTTGTCGAGGCGCAGGTCGACCGAGCTGGGCTGGATGCACGACTCGTCCAGCGGCTCGATGGCGATGCGCCCCGCCTTCAGCTCCTCGCGGATGGTGCGGTCCGACAGGATCATCGGCCGCCGACCCTAGTGGGACGGCTGCTCGGCGGCGGGCAGCTCGATGCGGACCGTGGTGCCGCCGCCCGGCGTGGTGGCCAGCGGGGCCCGCCCGCCGTGGGCGAGGGCTATGGCCTGGACGATGGCGAGGCCCAGGCCCGACCCGCCCCGGTCCCTCGCCCGGCCGGGGTCGGCCCGGTAGAACCGGTCGAAGGCGTGGGCCGCCTGATCCGGGGACATGCCCGGGCCGTCGTCGGCCACCTCGGCCACCGCCGGCCCGCCGTCCGGCTCGCGCCACACCGACACCCGGATGGTGGCCCACGGTGGCGTGTGCACCAGGGCATTGCGCACCAGGTTGGCCAGCACCTGGCGGAGGCCGTGCTCGTCGCCCTCGACCACCACGCCTGCCTCGGTCTGCGCCCGCACCGTCCGCTCGGGCGCCATGGCCCGGGCGTCGCTCGCGGTGTCGATGGCCAGCACGCCGAAGTCGACGGGCCGGCGCTCGACCGGGCGGCCCTGGTCCAGGCGGGCCAGCAGCAGCATGTCGTCCACCAGGCGGGCCATGCGCTCGGCCTCGGACTCGGTGCGGCGCATGGCCTGCGACAGCTCGTCCGGATCGTCGAGCGCCCCTCGGCGGTGGAGCTCGGCGTAGCCACGGATGGTGGTCACGGGCGTGCGCAGCTCGTGGGAGGCGTCGGCGACGAACTGGCGCAGCCGGTCCTCGGTCGCCTGCTGCTCGGCGAAGCTGGTCTCGATGCGCCCGAGCATGCGGTTGAGCGCCGTCCCCAGCTCGGCCGCCTCGGTCCCTTCGGGCGCGCTCGGCACCCGGTGGGAGATGTCGTCCGCGATGACCGTGGCGGCGCGGGTCATCTCCTTCAGGGGCCGCACGCCGAGCCGCAGCACCCAGAACGCCACCAGGCCCAGGAGGGTGAGCACGACCCCGGTGGTGGCGACCTCGACCGCCACCAGCCGGCTGACGGTCGCGTCGGTGTCGGCCAGGGAAGTGGCGACGACGCTGATCCGCCCGCTGTCGCTCCCACTCTCGCTGCTGCCTGAGGTGGAGCCGTGGCGGTCGCCGTCGTCGCTGGTGGCCCGCACCCGGTAGCGGGGGCCGTCGCCGTCGGATCCGACGGTGAAGAAGTGGTCGGTCCCGGCGGCCGCGGCTCGGGCCTGCGCGGCATCGATCTCGGGCGGCGCGGCGGTCCCCTGCCCCATGTCCGGCGTGTCGAAGATGCCCACCGTGTCGTCGCCCTCGTCCAGCGCGCCGAAGTAGTAAGGGCCGAACACGGGCTGGTCCGGCCCAGGAGGCGGATGGACGGTCGAGAGCCGGGCGTCGACCTGGTCGAGCAGGTAGGACTGCGCGGTTCGGGTCACGCCGACGGCCGCGACCACGAGGACGACGGCCACCGCGCCGAGGCCGACGAGCAGCCGGGCGCGGAGCGACATCAGCGCTCCCGCAGGGTGTAGCCCACCCCCCGGATGGTGTGGATGAGCCGGGGACCGTCGTTGTCCAGCTTGCGGCGCAGGTAGCCGATGTAGGTCTCGACCACGCCGCCGTCCCCGCCGAAGTCGTACTTCCAGACGTGGTCGAGGATCTGGGGCTTGGACAGCACCCGGCCCTGGTTGGCGAGCAGGAAGCGCAGCAGGTTGAACTCGGTGGGCGACAGGGCCACGTCCTGCCCGGCCCGGGTGACCAGGTGGGCGTCGTCGTCGAGCACCAGGTCGGCGCAGGTCAGCACGGCCCCGGTGCGGGCGGCCCCGGTGCGGCGGAGCACGGCCTCGATGCGGGCCACCAGCTCCTGGAGGCTGAACGGCTTGACCAGGTAGTCGTCGCCCCCGGTGCTGAGCCCCCGCACTTTGTCCTCGGTGCCGTCCCTGGCGGTGAGGAAGACCACGGGAGTGTGGCGGTTCTCCTGCCGCCAGCGCCGGCACACCTCGAACCCGTCGAGGTCGGGCAGCATCACGTCCAGGACCACGAGGTCGGGCTCGACCGCCTTGGCGGCGTCGATGGCCTCCCGGCCGGTGGCCACGGCGTGGACGTCGAACCCCGAGTGGCGCAGCGCAGCCTCGAGCATGAACCGCAGGTTGTCCTCATCGTCGACGAGCAAGAGAGTTTCGCCACTCATGGCACCCAGAGTGACGTTGCCGGCTGGGAGTCCGCTGAACGCCCGCTGAGAGCGACCCGGGAGCCGGATCAGCAACCTCGGTGGCGGCTCTGCGGGAGTTCTGAGCTTGGGATTGTCGACTGGGGTCACTCACAAGCGACCACAACCCAAGAAGGAGGAACCATGGACTGGACCCCGAAGCACCTGGCCGCGGCCGCGGCCGTGGCCGGGACCCTGATCCTGGGCGGGGCCACCTGGGCCTCGGCCCAGGACACCCCGACCACGACGGTCCCCGACGACTCGGGCGGCAGCACCACGACCACGCCACCCGACGACAACGGCACCACCCCGGACCACGGCCAGGACGACAACGGAAGGAGGAACTGCCCAGACCACCAGGGCGACGACACCGGCACCGACTCCGGCTCCAGCTCCGGCTCCGATTCCGGCTCCGGCTCCGGCTCGGCCGAGGCCTCGGTGTTCACGACGTAGCCCCCAACCCCAAGAAACTGCATCTGCGTCACTACAACCGCCATCGCTGCCCGGTCCCGGCCGCCCTCCCGCATGGGCGTCCGGGACCGCCAGCGGCTACCCTCTCCGTCTCATCCGCGGGTGTAGTTCAATGGCAGAACATCAGCTTCCCAAGCTGACAATGCGGGTTCGATTCCCGTCACCCGCTCGCTGGGCTCCCACCCTGGTCACCGACCATTTCGCCGGTCGGTGGCGACCAGGCCCGACCGATTCGAATCGGCGCTCGGGCCACGTATGGGCCACAGGACCGCCCTCACC